>CALBRU010000051.1 GCA_937927695.1 uncultured Thiomonas sp.
TCTCGGTGGCCTGCATGCACTGCTCCGACGCTCCGTGCATGGCGGTGTGTCCGGTGAGTTGTTTCTATCGCACCCCGGAAGGCGTGGTGCTGCACGACAAGGACGTGTGCATCGGTTGCGGTTACTGTTCCTATGCTTGTCCCTTCGGCGCGCCGCAGTTCCCGGCCAACGGCGAATTCGGCCTGCGCGGCAAGATGGACAAGTGCACCTTCTGCGCCGGCGGCCCCGCGCCCAACGGCTCGGAGGAACAATTCAAGGAATACGGCCGCGACCGCCTCGCCGAGGGCAAGCTGCCGATCTGCGCCGAGATGTGTTCGACCAAGGCGCTGCTGGCGGGAGACGGCGAGGTCATTGCCGACATCCTGCGCGACCGCGTGCTGCATCGTGGAGGAGGCGCCGAACTGTGGGGTTGGGGGACGGCGTATGGCAAGGCTGACGCGCAAGCACAGCCCGCACCGACGAAGCAAGGGGAGTCATCATGAACCGCAGAATTTCCTTGATGTTCGCGGCCGTCTTGCTCGCCATGACGGCAGGATGCAGTCAGAAACCACAGACCCTTACTCAGACCGGAGCGCCGCCTTCGCAAGATCCCTGGATGGGCGCCAATCCCGCTTTCACCGAAAAGGACTGGAAGGTGGGGGATAAGGCCAGCTGGCAGCGCGAGATCAACCGTCGCGCCCAGAACCAGAACGAATACGTGCGCATGCGCTAGGAGCAGGCCATGTTCAGAGTCTTATCCCGTTTTGTTGCCGCTTTTGTTGCTGCTCTCGCGCTGGGTGTTGGCTTGAGCGTGAGTTGGGGCGTGTCTGCTTCACTCGCGGCGGATGCGCCAGCAACGCTCACTCCGGGGCCGCAGGTCGGCACGGCACAGCGCGCAGATCAACCTGCGGCTCCTCCGGGCGCTTCAACCATCCCCGGCTATCTGCAGCAAACCAATGGCGAGCGTGCGCAAGTGCAGCCTGGCAATAACGCACCCATGTGGCGCGAAATCAAGCAGCAAGCTGGTTTCTCCAGCCTGCCCGATCCCGAAGCCGGGGTGCTGATTCAGCCACAAACGACATATCCCGGCTCAGCCTTTACCTCGGCAGGCGAAGCGTGGCGGCAGACCCGCAATTTGCTGCTCATTCCAGTCGGCGGCTGGCTGCTGATCATCGCCGTGGTGGGCATTGGCGCGTTCTATTTGTTCCGCGGAAAAATCCGGCTGGAGCACAAACCCACGGGACGAAAGATCGAGCGTTTCACGCCGTTCGAGCGTTTCATGCACTGGGTACTGGCGTTCTCGTTCATCGCACTTGCGGTGTCGGGCATCGTCATCATGTTTGGCAAATTCTTCCTGCTGCCCATTCTGGGCTCGGCGTTCTTCGGCTGGCTCACTTACGCGCTCAAGACCCTCCACAACTTTGTCGGGCCGCTGTTCGGGCTGTCGCTGGTGATCGTGCTGCTGACCTTCGTGCGCGACAACCTGCCGAGCAAGACCGATCTGGCCTGGCTCGCAAAGGGGGGCGGTTTGTTTGGCGGCGGCGAAGCACCATCCGCGCGGTTCAATGCGGGCGAGAAAATCTGGTTCTGGGCCGGGGTGCTGTTCTTGGGCCTGCTGGCAGTGGCATCGGGCCTGGTGCTCGACAAACTGGTGCCCAACTTCCCCTACACCCGCGGTGCCATGCAGGTGGCCGAAATCGTCCACGCCTCAGCCACCATTTTGTTCATGGCCATGGCCTTCGGCCACATCTACATCGGCAGCGTTGGCACGGAGGGCGCGCTCGATGGCATGCGCACTGGTTATGTGGACGAGAGCTGGGCGAAGCAGCACCACACGCTCTGGCTGGATGCGATCAAGTCCGGAAAAATTCCTGCCCAGCGCAGCGGCCCCAACGCGCAGGCGCCAATGCCCGTGATCAAACCCAAGGCTTGAGGAGATGATGATGCGATGCATGCGTGGACTAATAGTGGCCGTCTCGCTGGCTTGCGGCGTAACGGCATGGGCCAAGTTGCCACCGCCCAGTCCAGAAGCCAAGGCGAAGGCGGAAGAGGCCGCAGCCAAAGGTAAATGGGCCGACAAGGTGGCTGCCTATCAGCTGTGTCAAACCCAGGATAAAGTGGCGGCGTTTTATTACGCTCAGGCCAAGGAACAAGGCAAGGCGACTCAGCCGCCGGTTGCTACCCCGCCCTGTGTGAACCCCGGGCCGTATGTGGCCGCACAATCTGCCGCAGCCGCCCCGGCAGCCGCCGCGCAGAAATAAGGAGCAGCGTCTGGGCGTCGTCATGTGGGCCGACAGGCTGTCACGCCTTGATTTGCAACCGCCCGAGAAGAATGTATTGATGGCCCAATCTGAATTAGTGTCTTCGCAACACGTCACTGCGTCTGCATCGCAGCCTCGTGTTCCGCAACTCAGCCAGGCGCGAGAGGTCCTCACCCATGGTGTGAGGGTACGCAACGAATTTGGGGAAACGCAGGAGGCCCAAATTCCTACGGAGCGGCCGTTGACGCTGTATCTCGACAAGCAGGAGCTTGTCCCCCTGATGACCGTGGGTGCGGCCCCCGAGTTGCTGGCGCTGGGTTATATGTGCAATCAGCGTCTGGTGCACTCGATCGCCGATATTGCCTCAGTGCAGGTCGATTGGGAGGTGGAGACCTGCTCCATCACCAGCCGCAGCGGCATTGCGGATTTGACGCAACGCACCGCCGGTCGGCGGGTTGTCACCACGGGCTGTGGCCAGAGCACGGTCTATGCCAGCCTGATGGACGAAGTGGACAACGCCGCGCTTGAGCGTTTTGTTGCTGAGCCGCTGGAGCGGTTATCGGCATGAGCGCACCGGTTTTCGCGCCTGCCGCATGGCCCATCGCCGTGCTCATGCAGCGCGACCAGCTCAACAATCGCTGGCAGCGCTGGCGCTGGGGTCTGCGCGACGTCCTGCCTGCGACGGCAGGCCGTGTGGCGCCGGAATCTGCGCCCATCTGTCTGGAGTGGGGCGGGGCGCAGTCGCAATGGTTGTATCCCGGCTTCAGCGTGCAACTGTTCCGCGATGAGGCGGAGGGCTATCACCTCAACCTCACCTCGCCGCAGCCCAGCTGGTTTGTCTGGTGGACGCCAGCGGCAGAGCCGGAATGCGACGATCCGCGCCATGTGCCCGAAGGCTTGCCCGTCATTCAGGCGGTGACTCTGTCCTACAACGAAGCTGCCCGCTGGATGGATGCCGGCGAAACCATCGAGATTGCGCCGCTGCCGGCCGCGGTGGCCAACTGGCTGGCCGGTTTTTCCTCCCTGCATTACAAGCCCGAACCGCGCAAGCGCCGCCGCCCGCAGAGCTTTCTCGCGCCCGAGGAACGCGATGTGTCCGGCAGCAAGGCGCCAAGCCCTAGCGCCGACGGAGACGATCCACCGGTCTGTTGTCCATGAGTGAAGCCAGTTCACACGAAGACCGCGGTTTTCTATCGCGCTGGTCGCGGCGCAAGTTGCAGACCGGGACAGATTCTGTTCCCGCGGCGGCGCCCGTCGCCCCTGCGCCGGACAAGGATGAGGAACTGGCCGCTGTTCCCGAAACTGTTCCTGCGCTTGCAGACGATCAACCGCCACCGCCCACGCTGGACGAGCTGCAAGCGCTCGATCACACTGCCGATCTGACACGGTTCATCGCCAAAGGTGTGGACGAGGGCGTGCGCCGTGCCGCTCTGCGCAAGCTGTTTGCCGATCCGCAGTTCAACGTGATGGATGGACTCGATACCTATATCGACGACTACAACACCCCCAGCCCGGTTCCGCCCGGCCTTCTGGCGCGCTTGAAACTGACTCCGAATCTGGGGCTCGACTTGGCAGACCCCGCCCTTGCAACGCCCGCAGCGCAGCGACCGACCTCCGAGTGCCCCGGTTCGACTTCGGAAAACCGCACTTCGACCACCGCGAATGAGGCCGACACCACAGATCAGCCCGATTCGGCGTCCACTCCCGACATGCCCCAACACGCCTCTTTGAGCGCAACACCTCCCACCCCATGAAAACTCTGGTCTGCGATTGCAACCACACCATGCCGCTGGACGGCCCGCAACTGTCTGCCGCTTTGGGCCAGACCATCCAACCGCACAGCCAGCTGTGTCGTCGTGAGATCGCGCGCTTTCAGCAGGCCGCGCAGAGTACCGAGCCCTTGCTCGTCGCCTGCACGCAAGAGGCCACGCTATTTGCCGCGCTGGCGGCGCAGACCGAGGGCGTGCCACCGCCCGATGTGCGACCGATCCGGTTTGTCAACATCCGTGAAACCGCAGGCTGGAGTCGTGAGGCCAAGGCTGTCGGTCCGAAAATTGCCGCTCTGCTTGCTGCTGCGGCGTTACCTGAACCCGAACCCGTGCCGACCGCGGGCTATCACAGCGCGGGGCGTTGCCTGGTCATTGGCGATGTCGAGTCGCTGGACATGGCGCGCAAGCTCCTTGCCGACAGCCTGGAACTCACCCTGCTGGACACCGGGCGACCGGGTGGACGTGCTGCGCACGCCGCATTGCCGCTGCAGCATGAACATCCGGTCCATGCCGGGCGTGTGCGTAGCGTGCGCGGCTGGCTGGGGGCGTTCGAGGTGGACATCGAGAGCGCCAATCCGATCGATCTCGATGTCTGCACCCGCTGCAATGCCTGCCTTGCCGCGTGCCCCGAGGGCGCGATCGGGCTGGATTACCAGATCGACCTGCAGCGCTGCACCGGGCATCGCGATTGTGTGCAGGCTTGCGGGGCCATCGGCGCTATCGACTTCAACCGCGGCCTTCGGGCGGACACGCTGCAAGTCGATCTGGTGCTCGATCTGCAGCCGCAGCCCAGCCTGTCGCTGCATCAACCGCCGCAGGGCTATTACGCCCCGGGCTCCGACCTGATGTCGCTGGTGCACGCCGCGACTGAACTGCGCGATCTGAAGGGCAGCTTCGACAAGCCCCGGTTTTTTCAGTATGACGCCAAGCTCTGTGCGCACTCCCGTAACACCCTGCTGGGTTGCCACGCCTGTATCGACATCTGTTCCGCGCAGGCCGTGCACAGCCGCGCCCGCCTGCGGCCCGACCAGACACCCCCCATCGCCGAGGCCGATTCCATCTTACCCACTGCCGCGCAAAAAAAGCCCTTCGTCGAGCAGATCGAGATCGACCCGCATCTATGCGTAGGCTGCGGCGCCTGCACCACGGTGTGTCCCACCGGGGCGCTCACCTACGCCTACCCACGCGCACCGGAAATTGGCGCACGGCTGCGCACCCTGCTGCTCACCGCCCAGCGCGCCGGGCTGAAACGGCCGGCGCTGCTGTTCCACAGCCAGGAAGCGGGTGCGGAACTCATCGGACAGCTTGGTCGGCTCGCGGCGGCAGATCCCCGCGTTCGTGGCCTGCCAGCCCACGTTATTGCGGTGCCGCTGTGGCATATCGCCTCGGTGGGCATGGAGCTTTGGCTGTCCGCATTTTCCTGGGGTGCGGCAGAGATTCTGGTCTTGTCCGACAACACCGAAGCCCCGGCCTACCTCCATGCTCTCCAAGGCCAGATGCAG
This sequence comes from uncultured Thiomonas sp., assembly GCA_937927695.1. Taxonomy (GTDB): domain Bacteria; phylum Pseudomonadota; class Gammaproteobacteria; order Burkholderiales; family Burkholderiaceae_C; genus Thiomonas. The sequence goes on from CALBRU010000051.1 coordinate 5,512, forward strand.
CTCACCGAAACCCTGCTGCACGGCATGGGACATACCGGCGCACGGCTGCGTTTGATGCAGACTGCCGATGCACGAGAACTCGATGCCTTGCTGGCGTCACCGCGACCAACAGGTGCGGTTCCCAGCATCCAGGCGCAGTTCGCCGCCCTACCGCAGAAGCGCGCCACGCTCGATCTCGCGCTAGACCATCTGATCCGCCATGCGCCCGCGCAGGAGGTGGCGTCGGGCGCGTCCGCCATCCCCCTGCCGCATGGCGCGGGTTCCCCCCTTGGCGCCATCCGGGTGGACGCCAGCCGCTGCACCCTGTGCCTGAGTTGTGTAGGCGCCTGTCCTGCGGGGGCGTTGGCCGACAACCCGCAGGCGCCACAACTGCGATTCATCGAAAAGAACTGCGTGCAGTGCGGCCTGTGCGTCAATACCTGCCCGGAAGACGCCATCCGCCTGGAGCCGCGTCTGCTTTGGGGGCCTCAGCGCAACGCTCCGCAGGTGCTCAACGAGGCCCAGCCCTGGCGCTGCGTGCGCTGCGGCAAGCCCTTTGGCACGGTGCAGGCAATCGAGCAAATGGTGGCCAAGCTCTCCGGACATCCGGCCTTCTCTGGCGACGCAGCCATTCGGCTGAAAATGTGCAGCGATTGCCGGGTGATCGACATGCATACCCGCGCCGACACCACCATTCACGATCTGCCCTGACCGCCATGCTGCAACCTCTGTCGATGCAACACCCTGATGTGGAACTGGCCGCGCCCGGCAGCGATGAAGACGCCGCCCGCGCCGATCTCTGGGGATTGCTCGCGCTGCTGTTCATCGCACCGCCCTCGCAACAAGTGCTGTCGCAACTCGCGAGCATGTTGGCGGCCGAGAATGCTGACCAAAGCGCACTGCACTTGGCCTGGGCCAACTTGCTGAACACTGCCGCCGGGGTGACACCCGAAGAGGTTCGGGATGAATTCGAAATCCTGTTCGGCGGCACGGGGCGGCCTGCGGTGTATGTCTATGGCTCGTTTTACCTGGCCGGCGCCCTACATGAAAAGCCGCTGGCCCGACTGCGCGCGGATTTGCAGGACATCGGGCTGGCCCGCAGCATCGACTTGGGGGAGAGCGAAGACCACTTCGCCATCCTCGCCGAAACCATGCGCTATCTCATTGCGGGGGACGCCCCTGCGGTGTGCAATCTGACGCGGCAGCGCGATCTGTTCCAGCGCCACATTCAGCCCTGGGGCGCTCAGATGTGCGAGGCCATCGAGGGCGACCACGCGGCGCGGTTCTACCGCGCGCTCGCTGCGTTCACCCGCGAATTTCTCCAAGTGGAGCAGATGGCGTTCGATCTGCTGGATTGAGCTGGCTTTACGCTGTTTTTGCAGGCAACTCCGGCTTGCAGCTCAGGCAAGGCGCCTGCACCAGATGACCGTGCCACAGACCGTGGGCGCTGCGCACCGCCACCACGGCCCAGGCCGCCACCAGCGCGACGATCAGCGCAGCGGCAAACGCGGTGAAGAAGGCCATGCCGGTGCGCAGTCCCAGAGTCAGGCTGGCGGCGGTATAGACGCCTAAGGGGAAAGTGAACCCCCACCAGCCCAGGTTGAAGGGCAACCCACGCCGAACCTGAATGGCCGTGAGCGCAATGGCCGTCACCAGCCACCACAGACCCAGGCCCCACAGAATCAGCGCGCCGATCACGCCCAGCGGCCCTGCCAGCGCGGCCACGGGCGTCATCACCGTGCCTGCGAAAGCCTGCGGCGCTGCGGCGCCAAGCGTGAGCAGCGCGAAGGCGCCCGTGCCGATCGGCCCTAGACTCAGCCAGGTTGAGACGCCGAGTTCTTTGGGCGGCAGCTTGTGCAGCGCCAGCCGCAGATACAGCACGGTGAGAATGCCCAGCGCAAGGGGAACCGACATGCCCCACAAGGCATAACCCGAGACGATCAGCGACTGCGCCTGCGCGGTGGGTAGATGCTGCGCCAGATAGCCCGCACTCGATGCTGCCACTTCGGCAGGCACTACCGGCAGCAGCCACACGCCTGTCATGCGCTCCAGGCTGTGATCCTGCGCGGTGAACTGATACCAGGGCACCAGCCAGCCGGTGAGTAGCGACAGGGCGGCATCGATCCACCACAGGTGGGTGGCCAACTCGGCGGCGGCGGGTTGCCCCGGATGAAACAGCACCAGCCCGTTGACCAGCGGGATGAGCGCCATTGGGATGGCGCCCAAAAACATCGACTGCACCGGATGGCGCAGTAGCGGCATCGCGTCCTGCGTGAAAAACAGCCAACGCGCTGCGAAAATACCTGTAAAGAGCGCGAAAATGGCAGCATCGGCGATGAACAGGCCATAAGCGAGGGCATGCAGGCCAGCGATGTGTGCCGGAAACTGCGCCAGCAGCAAAAAGGTAATGCCCGTGCCCATATTGACCGTGAACCAGTTGGGCGTGAACTGGCGCACGAGTTCGATGGGGGAGGGCAGTCGGTTGAGCGGTTTCCAGGGTGACATGATGGGCAGCCAAACGGTAATCAATGAATGGCTGGATACTAGGCTGAACCCTAAAACAAATAAAACGAATAGTTTTTATAGATTTAACAACTTTCTTATGTCGATTGTTGTCGAGATGGCGGGTGTCAGCCAAAGTGCCGTCACGGGCGTTGGACTGTTATGAATACTTTCAACTCTTTGCGGCTCTCCGGCCTACGACCCTGGCGTTTGGGTGGTATCACTGCCTTGTTGTTAGCCTTGTTGTTAGTCTTGGCCGCCTGCTGTGGGCATCTGGCAGCGGCGCAGTCGGTCAAGGGGGCGGTCACCTTCTCGGCGCAATGGCAGGTGCATCTCCAACAGGATGGCAAGGGGTCCGACTCCCGCGGCGCGCAATGGCTGGTCTTGCTCGGCGGGCTGGGCGGGCAAGAGGGCGTGGCCACCGCGCAAGACCAGGTGAGCTGGCCTGCGCAGGGCAACGGCGCCTATCGCATCGACAGCACCCTCACGCCGCGGGGCGCGCTTGCCGTGCTGCTGCGTCGGCTGCATTGGGTGCGCGGTGCAGGCGGTGAAGTGCGCGACGGCAGCCCCGAGTTGCTCTCGGCCCGCAATCAGCGTGGGGATAGCCCGGCCACGCTGATGCAGATCGAGCATGGGCGTATGCAAGTGACGACTGCGGGTCAGGCGGCGTCCGCGCCGACGGAATCGATGGCAACGACACAGCCCGCGCCGCCCGGACTCACCGATCCGCTGACGCTGAGCTGGGGTTATCTGCAGCGCCCGCTGCCTACCCGCGCCTTCACCGTGCCTTTACTCATCAACGACAAGGTGCAGACGGCCCACATCACGCCGCAGCGCACCGCGTTGAAATGGCAGGGCCAGGAGGTGGCGTGCACTCTGCTCGACGCTCACAGCGAACAGAGCAGCGCCACTTTGCGCATCTGGCTGCGGCAAAGCGATGGCCTGCCGCTGCAGGTCGAACTCGGCATGGGCGACCGCTACGGGCTCGATGTGGTGCAGACTCTGGCAGCGGTACCGGATGGGCTGCCCGCTGCACGTGTTCAGCACTGAACCGCCTGCGCCGGCGAAGCGCTACGCTATATGCATGAACGAGAACGGCACAGCAGACGACAAGGCGCCCCTGCCACCCGCTGATACGGCGAGAGTGCGCTTGCAGATCAAACAAGGCACGGCGCTCGGGCCCGGCAAGGCCGCGCTGCTCGAAGCGCTGGAGCGCACGGGTTCCATTTCAGCCGCCGGGCGGGCGCTCGACATGAGCTACCGCCGCGCTTGGCTGCTGATTCACAGCGTCAATCAGGCTTACAAAGAGCCGTTGGTCGAAGCCTCCAAGGGGGGCGCGGGCGGCGGCGGTGCGCAGCTCACCCCGTTGGGGCGGGAGGTGCTGTCGATCTACCGGCGCATGGAACGCAAGGCGCTCAGGGCCATTCAGCCTGACCTCGACGTGCTGCAAAAACTGCTGCGTGAGTGAGGTGTTGGGATGCGCTTCAGTGCGGCCAGCACATCAGATGCTCGGCGCGCAGATGCGCCACCACGGGCGCTCCCGCGCGCAGGCCGTGGTGGGCAATCAGCCGCAGCGGGGCGCGCAGCCACAGCCGGGCGTCGCCGCAGCGCATGGCCAGAGTCGCGCTCGCACCCTGAACCACCAGATGCTCGATCTGGCCTGAGACCGGGTTTTCCAGATCGGCGGACTGGCCCGGCTTGAGCGGGGGCAGGCGCACCTCGTCGGGCGACACGGCCCAGTCCACCAAGCCGCCGATCTCGCACGACGCCATCAAGGGCGCCCACAGCGGCAGCTCGCCTTCTTCCCACTGCAACAGCGTCAGCCCGCGCTCAACAGAGTGGCGCAGCACGCGCGCGGTAAAGCGGTTGCGCACGCCCAGCAGCGCCGCAGCCGCTTGATTGGCCGGATGCGCGAACACTTCGGCAGGCGGCCCCTGTTGAATGACCTGCCGACCCGAGAGCAGCACCACCCAGTCGGACATGGCGGCCAGGCTGGCATCGTGCGTGGCGGCCAGCGCCGGCATGGAGAGCTGGTGCATGCGCGAAACCAGCTCGGCCATGATGTCGTCGCGCGTACTGGAATCGAGCGCCGAGGTGGGCTCGTCGAGCAGCAGCACCTGCGGCTGCCGCGCCAGCGCCCGGGCCAGCGCCACGCGCTGCTGCTGTCCGCCCGAAAGCTGGGCGGGGCGCAACTCGGTCTGCTGCGCCAGCCCGACCGACTGCAACAACTTGACTGCCGCCTGCCGCTGAGAGCCCAGCGCTCCGCCTAGCGCATAGGCCACGTTCTCCCATGCGCGCAGATGCGGAAACAGCGCATACCCCTGCGGCAGATAGCCCACGGGCCGACGCTGCGGCGGCAGGGCGCCGAAAGGCGGGCCCTGGCTGGGAATGAGCCCCGCAAGCGCCTTCAGTACCGTGGACTTGCCTTCGCCGCTAGAGCCGAGCAGGGCGGTGAAGCCGTGCACCTCGAAATCGACGTCGAGCGTGATCGGCTGGCGGATCTGGATATTGACGTGCAGGCTGGCGGGCGAGGGCATGATGTCCGGCAACGGTTCAGGCAAGGTTTAGGCGCCGCGCTGCCCGAGCCGCGACAGCGCGCCGAGCAACAGGGGCAGGGGCAGTCCGATGAGGAAGAACAGCCAGAGCAGCGGGTACACCGCGGGCAGGCCGGTGTCTTGCAGGTTGACCCACAGCTTCACCGGAATGCCCTGCGGGTAATACGCCACGATCAGCACAATGCCGAACTCGCCTAGCGCCCGCACCCAGGCCAGCGCCACCCCTGCCGCCAGACCCAGCCCCGAAAGCGGCACGGTAATGCGCCAGAAGGTGCGCCAAGGCGACTGCCCCAGGGTGAGCGAAATCTGCTCAAGCTCGCGCGGCACGCCCTCAAACGCCGAGCGCGCGGCGACGATGAAATACGGCGCGCTGCCATACACCTGCGCCAGCAGAAAGGCCGAGGGCGTGTTGGTGAGGCTGAGGCCGAGATGATTCAGCGGCTGGCCGATCCAGCTGTACGGCCCGTAACTCATCGACAGCAACAGGCCCATGGCCAGCGGCGGCGTGAGCAGCGGCAGCAGCACCAGCATCTCCATGATCCATTTGCCGCGAAAATCGTGCCGCGCCAGCCACCAGGCCACCGGCGTGGCGAAGATCACCACGAGGGCCACGGCGATCAGGCTGTAGCTCACCGACACCCAGAGCGAGCCCAGGTCGCCTTGCTGGAGATGCAACGTCTGCCATGGCGTGCTGATGAACAGCCCAGCGAAGGGCAGACTGAGAAACAGCAGCCCGGCCAGCCCGGCGCCCGCCACGATCCACGCACGGCGCGCGGGCGCCTGCTTGGCGTGCGGCGCAAAGAACGGGGCTGCGGCGGTGTCCAGCGGGGTCAGGGTCATGCCGTCATTGTCGTCGCAGCCCGAGGCTCACTGTACTTCTCAATTTGCTTCTCAATGAGTCGGTTGAAGATCGCCGCCCTTAGGCGCGCTATAGCCGTATTGTTTGAACAAGGCCTGGCCCTCGGCGCTGGTCATCAACTTGACGAAAGCCGCGCCCGCCTTGGGATTGGGGGCGTTTTTCAGCACGGCGGCATAAAACACCAGCGGCTGGGTGGACAGGGTGTCGGTCTTGCCGTTGGGGAGTTTGATGTCGAAGTGCGCCTTGCTGTACCACTTTTCGATCATGCCGGGATCGCTGAGATTGATCTCTTCCGGCAGCTTGATGTAGGGCAGCTTGTGCGAAATCACCGCGCTCAAATATCCCGAAGTGGCGTCGAGCTGGCCCGACTCAAGGCGCGAGAGCAGAGAGGGTTCGGTGAAAATCTGCTGCTCGTTTTCGACCTTGCCCAGAATTTTGTTGGCTAGTCCCGGCAGCTTGTAAAAGTCTTGCGCCAGCAGCATGGTGAACACGATATTGCGGCCCTGCGGATCGACGGCGGGGTCGGTACGGCCAAAGTGGATGCCGGGCTTTTGCAGCACTTCGTACCAGGGCATCTTCCCGGCGGCGGCGGCCTTGAAGTCGGCGGCGAACTTGCTCTTGTCGCTGTAGGCAATCACCATCTGCGTGCTGGCCACCGGTACGGCAGTGTCGATCAGTCCGGCCTTTTGCAGCACATCGATGGGGCCGGGGGTGATGGAGACGAACACATCGGGGTTGATCTGCTTGGCCGCTATCAGATGTGCTAGGCCGTAAGCGCCGGCACCCTGACCCTGATACTGCACCTTGGCTTGCTTGGCGATGGCCGGGCCGAGCGCCTTGTCCATCAACGCGCCCATCGAGCCGGCATAGGCCACCGAGAGCACGGGCTCGGCCGCCGTGGCGAAGGTCATGCCGCCCAGGCCGATGGCGGTTGCGAGGGAGAGTCTCAACAGAATACGACGATGCATCAATGGCTCCTTGATAGATATTCAATAACAGGCAGATTGAGCGCAACCGTGCGTCTTCCGCGATGTTTCTCGAAATATAACGAAGTGAGCCGAAGCGCAGTGTTTTCAGGTGTAAACGCAGCGCGGCCGCGGCCTCAGACCAGGCCGGTTCAGCCGGGTTCGCCAGACTGGCGTTCGCGCAATTGCTCGGCCACGCCCTGCATGGCGCGATCCATCAGACCCTGCGCCTCCAGCGGCAGAATGAGGCCCTGCGCGGCCATGCGCTCCAGCGCGCGGCGGGTCATGGAATGCGCCCGGCCGCCCACCTTGCTGGAGAACATATAGAACAGCCCTTGCGGGCTGCGCCAGGTCAGTTGCGCACGCGCGTTGCGCCCCTGAATCTGCAACTGCACCCAGGTGCCGATGTCGAGCGAGGCGATCAGCCCCGCCACTTCGGAGGGCGAGAGCAGCGCAGGCTCGCCCGGCGGCATGCTGGCCGGGCCTTGCTGCGAATCGGCCGCGTGCGCTGCGGTTGTTTGCGGCTCGGCGGGAACGTCGCTGGCTTCGATCAGCCCGCTGGTGAGCTTTTCTTCGTTGCGCACCAGCGCTTCGGGCATGGCTGCGGTGGTGGCCGCATTGGTCTGCGGGTGCAGCAGCCGCGACCATTCGCGCTGCAGCAGCAGGGCGTCGTCGCGCGAGGTGGCCTGCTGCGCCTGGCCCTGACCGCGTATGGCCTGCGCCTGGGCGTCCATCAGCCAGGACATGAACTCCTGGCGCTTGTCGGCAGGCAAGGAAATCAGGTCGAGGCCTTGGCCCAGCCGTTGCACCAGCGTAGGCAGAAGTTTGAGCAGTGCCTTGCGATCCGCGTCGGCGGTCTTGGGCTGCACGCTCCAGATCAGATCGCTGGCGGTCTGCTTGTAGGTCTGGGTGACCTCGGCATCTTCGCCGTGGCGCAGCACGGATTCGGCCAGCACCGTGGACCAATGCTCGAGCATGAATTCGCGCAACTGGGGATGGGTGTGCAGCCGGGCGAACACTTCGTGCAGATGCCGATACAGCGCGCCGTGCAGCAGGCTGCGGAACTCGGCGCGGCGCAGGGCATCGACCGCATCGGCCTGTTGCTGCTCCACCGCGGCGGCACCCTCGGCGATGTGGCGCTGCAGGTCGGCGAGTTGTTGCTCGAATACCGTGGCGTCGTCTTCCTCGGCGTTGACCACGGCTTCCACCATGCGTGATAGAAACGGCAGGAAGCGCTGGGCCGCGGGCTCTTCCACGCTGGAAAAACCCGCGCTGTATTCGGCCACGCGGTTGAGCAGTTTGCGCGTGGGGTGGTTGCGCGAGGAAAACAGGCTGGCGTCGCGCAGACCCAGACGTAGCACCGGAATTTGCAGCCGGGCCAACTGAGCCTTGACCGCAGGCAGCAGCTTGGGGTCGGCCAGGATGTGATCGAACAGCAGCGAGACCACGTCGATGGTGAGCCGCTCCAGTGGCCGGTTGGCGACCTCGTAGAGGCTTTGCCGATGCTGCTCGATGAGGTTCACCGTTGCGGCGGAGGCGGCGGGCTCGTCGCGCCAGTTCACCTCGCGCAGCCCCAGGCGGTCGGTCAGCAGCAGACGATCGAGCGCATCACGCAACTGCGGGTTGAAGCCATACGCCTGACCGAACACCGAGGGGCCGAAGCCCGAAGCGGCCGGGCCGGTCGGGCCGAAGCCGGAGGGCGCAAAGCCGCTGTGGCCTCCGTCCGGCGCGCCTGGAGTGCCCAGCCCGCTGTGCCCACCCTGCGCGCCCGATGGCGCCGCGGAGAAACGCCCGGCGAGCAATTGCTGCAGGGCTTCGAGGTGCAGCTCCGCGCCGGTTTGCGCGGCGTTGACCAGCGCCTGCTCGTCCATCGCTGTGGCGGCGGCGCTGCGGGCGGGCGCGCGGCGCTGCTGACGGTATTGCGCGGGCTCGACCTGCAGTTCAGCCAGACGTTTGTTGTAGAGCGCGTAGGTGTCTTTCAGTGCGGCCGACATGCCCTTGCCGAAAGCCCGCAGCAGCCCCAGACGCTCTTGCGCGTCGAGATCGACCACGCCGAGCGCGTGGTGCAGCGATTTGCTGAACACCTCGGGCCGCAGCGGGTTGGTCTGCGGCGCGGCGTGTTCGCCCGCGCGCAGGCTGTCGAGCCGTGCGCCCAGATCGCGCACCTCCCACTGGGCTTCGGATTCGAGCATGTGCGTGAGACGCGAGACTTCCACGCCTTCTTCGAGATCGGATTCATCGACCAGACTGAGCGCTTCGAGCTGCAGTTCGCGCGGCGCGACCGGCTTCTGGCCGAGAATTTCTTCGTCGAGCACCTGATGAAAGCGGTCGACGAAGGCCTGGATCAGTCGGCCTTCGTTCTGCCGCAGCGCGTGACTCATGTCGGAGAACTGCTGCCGATCCCGCCCGTTGCCCGCCGCTTCGGCCTGCTGTTCCAGCGCTTCGATGACCTGGCGCACGACCGAGCGCATCAACTCGTCTGAGCGGGCAATGGCGTCATCGATGCAGGACTGGAAAATTTCGGAAGGCAACATGGGCTGGCAGATGGTTTTGCCCTGCGAAAACGGGCATTTTTCACACTGTAAACCGAATTGTCATGCGCTTTCCTGCTTTTCTCCTTGACAAGGGAAACACTGAAAAATTCCTCCCCCGCTCGCGGGGGAGGTTAGGAGGGGGAGATAAACGCTTGATTCATGGCGTTTTTCCCCACCCCAACCCTCCCCACGAGTGGGGAGGGAGATTAAATCAGCGCTTCCCTAGGCCAACGTCAGCTGTGCGCATCAAGCACAGTCGTGCGCGCAGCAGGTGCTGCGGGCGCTGACCGGAACTTCAGCGGCAACGGCAGGCGGCGGGGCGATGCGGCCGTGCGTCTGCAGTTCAAGGCGCAGATCACGCGCCGCCTGAACCATATGCCGCAGCGCCGCTTCGGTTTCCGGCCAGGCGCGGGTTTTGAGGCCGCAGTCCGGATTGACCCAAAGTCGCTCGGGCGCGATGAGCTGCGCGGCGCGGCGCAGAAGGCGGGCCATGTCGGCCGCCGAAGGCACGCGGGGTGAATGAATGTCGTACACGCCGGGGCCGATGTCGTTCGGATAGGCGAAGGCGCCGAAGCCGTCGAGCAGTTCCATATTCGAGCGCGAGGTTTCGATGGTGATGACGTCGGCGTCCATCGCCGCGATGGACGGCAGAATGTCGTTGAACTCCGAGTAGCACATATGGGTGTGAATCTGCGTGTCATCGCGCGCCACGCCAGCCGATACCCCAAACGCTCGCACCGCCCAGCTCAGGTACTGCGGCCAGTTGTCGCGCTTGAGCGGCAGGCCCTCGCGGAAGGCGGGTTCGTCGATCTGGATGATGGCGATGCCCGCGTTCTGCAGATCGCTCACCTCGTCGCGCACCGCCAGAGCGAGTTGCATCGCCACCTGGTCGCGCGGCAGATCGTCACGCACGAAGCTCCATTGCAGCAGGGTGATCGGCCCGGTGAGCATGCCCTTGACCGGCAGCGGCGTGAGCGACTGCGCGTGCCGCGCGGTATCCACCGTCATCGGCTCGGGCCGCCACACATCGCCCCAGATGATGGGCGGCTTGACGCAACGCGAGCCATAGCTCTGCACCCAGCCGCCCGCGCTGAAGGTGTAACCCCAGAGCTGTTCGCCGAAAAACTCCACCATATCGTTGCGTTCGGCTTCGCCATGCACCAGCACGTCCAGGCCGATGTCCTCCTGTTTGCGGATGACGGCGGCAATTTCTTCGCGCATTTTCTGCAGATAGTCGGTATGCCGCAGTTCGCCGCGGCGCCAGGCCGCACGCGCAGCGCGAATTTCGGCGGTCTGCGGAAAGGAGCCGATGGTGGTGGTGGGCAGCGGCGGCAGGTTCAGCCGCGCGTGCTGCGCAGCGATGCGCTGGGTATAGGTCGCGCTGCGTCGGGCGTCCGCCTCGGTGAGTGCCTCCACGCGGCGGCGCACCTGCGGCAGGGTCACACGCGGACAATTGCGGCGCGACGCCAGCGCCTCGGCATTGGCCCGCAGCGCGTCGCGCACCGCGTCTTCGCCCTGATCGAGCGCCGTGGCGAGCACGCGCAGTTCCTCGAGCTTCTCTTCGGCAAAGGCCAGCCAGGGGCGCACTTCGGGGTTGAGCCGCGCGCCCGCGCCGTGTTCTGCGGCCAGACTGACGGGCACATGCAGCAGCGAACAAGAAGGCGCGATCCACAGCCGCTCGCCCAGCGCGGCGTGCAGCGGCCGCAAGGCGCTCAGCGCAGCGGCCAGGTCGCTGCGCCACACATTGCGACCTTCAATGATGCCCGCAGACAGCACCCAATGCGCCGGCAGCGCCTCGATCCAGAGGTCGATCTGCTGCGGCGCCCGCACCAGATCGAGGTGCACGCCATCGACCGGCAGACTCGCCAGCGTGGCCGGGGCGAAGCTGATCGACTCGAAGTAAGTGCTCAGCAGCAACCTGGGGCGCAGCGCCCCGGCCTGCGCGGGCAGCGCGCCATAGAGCGTGGGCAGCAGGTCGCGCCAGGGCGTGTCGAGATCGAGGGTGAGCGCGGGTTCGTCAAGCTGCACCCATTGCACCCCCAGCTCGGCCAGCCGGGCCAGCACCCGGGCGTAGGCGCGCGACAGCGCGGGCGCCAGGCTCAGACGGTCGAAACCGGGCTGATGGGATTTGGAGAGCCACAGAAAAGTCAGCGGCCCGATCAGCACTGGCTTGGGTGCGTGGCCCGCCGCTTGCGCTTCGCGCACGCGGTCGAACAGCGCATCAAACCCGCCGTCAAAAGTTGACGACGAGTCGAGTTCGGGCACGAGGTAGTGATAGTTGGTGTCGAACCACTTGGTCATCTCCATCGCGGGCTGTGCCGCATTGCCGCGGGCTAGCGCGAAGTATTGCTCCAGGCCGAGTGTGCGGGCATCGAAGCCGAAGCGCGCGGGCAGTGCGCCGAGCAGCGCGGCGGTATCGAGCATGTGGTCGTACAGGGCGAAGTCGCCGACTGCGGCAAAGCGCAATCCGGCATCTCGTTGCTTGGCCCAGTTCGCGGCTCGCAGTTGCGCCGCGGTCGCCTGCAGCTCAGAAACCGAGCTTTTTCCCAGCCAGAAATTTTCGAGGGCGAACTTCAGCTCGCGTTGCGGGCCGATGCGTGGGTAGCCCAGGATGTGCGTGGTGGTCATGCCGTTACTCCAAGATGAATTGAATGCAGGCGGCAGTTTGCGCATCGGGCTCAGTTGAATCAAGCGACGAATTTTTAGGTTATGCTGAATTTCATTCAGCTTGTACCCGCCATGCTCGAACTCCGCCATCTGCGCTCTCTTATCGCCATCGCCGAAACCGGCCGCATCAACGCCGCGGCCGAGGCCGTGCATCTCACACCGTCGGCGCTGTCGCACCAGTTGCGCGCGCTGGAAAGTCACTACGGCATGCCGCTGTTGCTGCGCGACGTGCGCGGCCTGCGCTTCACCCCTGCGGGCGAGCGTCTGCTGGCGCTGGCGCGGCAGATGCGCGAGGCGCAGCAGGCCGCCGAGCAAGACTTGCAGCGCATTCAGGGCGATACGCGCGGCACCCTGCGGGTGGTTCTCGAATGCCATACTTGCTTTGAATGGCTGATGCCGGTGCTGGACGCCTTTCGTCAGCGCTGGCCCGATGTCGAGGTCGATCTGGTCTCGGGCTTTCACCGCGACCCGCTCACGCTGCTGAGCAAGGACAAGGCCGATGTGGTGATTGGCGCGCTGCGCCCGCCCGGGCGGCAGTGGGCTTCGCTGCCGCTGTTTCGCTTCGAAATTCTGCTGGCGCTGCCGCCTGGCCATGCCTTGTGCACGAAGCGCAGCGTGCGCGCCACCGATCTTCAGGGCGAGACGCTGATCACCTACCCCGCGCCCGATGAGCGCATCGACCTCATTCGCGAGGTGCTGCAGCCTGCGGGCATCAGCCTGCCGCGCCGCACGGCCGAGCTGACCATCGCCATTCTGCAACTCGTCGCCAGCAGACGCGGTGTGGCGGCGCTGCCCAATTGGGCGCTCAAACCCTCGTTGGACAGTGGCTATGTGCAGGCCCGTCGCATCGGCCCGCGCGGGCTGTGGAGCGAGTTGCACGCCACCGTGCCGCGAGACCTGGCACAGCGGCCTTATGTGCGAGATCTGGTGGAAATGGCACGCCAGAGTGTTGCCACGCATCTCGACGGCGTGCAACTGCTGTGACCATGGCCGATCAGGGCGCCGGGGCAAACTAGCCAGAGCGGCAAGTTCAGCGCCAGGGCCGCACAATCTGCCCTGGTTTCAACCCCTGAAAACCCCTCGAAGGAGCTTCGAATGACCCACAAAACCCTCACCCTGCACACCACCGACGGCCAGACCATCGGCGCCTATGTGGTCGAGCCCGCGGGCAAACCCAAGGGCGGCATCGTTGTCGTCCAGGAAATCTTTGGCGTCAATGCGCACATCCGCAGCGTGGCCGATGGCTATGCGGCGGCGGGCTATGTCGCCATTGCGCCGGCCGTTTTTGACAGTGTGGAGAAAAACGTCGAACTCGGCTACGACCAAGCCGGCATGGAAAAAGGCATCGCCCTCGTTTCCGCGCTGGGTTTCGACCGCGCCCACGCCTCGGTGCAGGCCGCAGCCAAGGCCGTGGCCGCTGCAGGCAAGGTCGGCGTGGTGGGCTATTGCTGGGGCGGCACCATTGCTTACCTCACGGCCATTCGCGATGGCCTGCCCGCGGTGAGCTATTACGGCGGCCGTAATGTGCAACTGGTGGGCGAAAAAACCCAGACGCCGCTGCAGTTTCACTACGGCCTGCGCGATGCCCACATCTCAGAGGCCGATCGTGAGGCCGTGCGCGCGGCCAACCCTGAAGCCGAGTTCTATGTGTACGAAGCCGACCACGGTTTCAACTGCGACGCCCGCGCCAGCTTTGATGCAACCGCTGCCCAACTGGCGCGCGAGCGAGCGCTGGCCTTTTTCGCCAAGCATGTCGGCTGAAAGTTTTACCGCAGGGCGTGCGCGATACTGACGGATTTGCGTGATCCATTCATGGCCCTGCACCGCATCCGCCGTATTCCCCCCCCTGCCGCTGAGTGTTGGCCGCCCGCGTTGCCCGCCGCGCGGCGCAGCGGTATCGAGAGCTGGCTGACTGATCCGGGTTCGCTCACCCGGCGTTTGCGGCGCAGCAGCGCTCGCTTCGAGTTGCGGCTGCTGCGCCAAGGCCCCGCGCGCGCCCTGCGCGATGAATATCCGCTGCTCGGTCTGCCGCAAGGCCGCAAGGTCTGGCGCCGCGACGTGCTGCTGGTGGCCGATGGCGTGCCGCGTGTGTTGGGGCACAGCGTGTGTGCGTTGTCCGCCCTGCGCGGGCCGTGGCGGCTGCTGCGGCATCTGGGCGTCAAGCCGGTGGGCGATGCGGTGTTCAGCCGTCCGCAGACTCGGCGCAGCGCCATGCGGGTCAAGCGTTTGTCTGCGGCTCATCCCTTGCTGCGGCTGGCGCGCCGCAACGGGCGGATCCGCGAGGAAGCGCTGTGGTCGCGGCGTTCGTCCTTCGTTTACAGCGGCACGCCTCTCTGGGTGATCGAGGTTTTTTTCCCAGCAGCCTGTCGGACTTGAAGAATCGAAGCGAAAATCTGGCCTCGACCAGGCGGATTTGCAGCCGATTCCCTTCAAGTCCGACAGGCTGCTAGGCTGAGATTGAGACCAAAGTCACAGACCCGCCCGCCGTAACGGTAAAACTCCTTGATTTTCCGGGAGGAATTTTGTGGAAATTGCGAACGGTCAAATATTGCAGGGCTTGAATTCATATACTGCGCCCTGTATTTGTAACGTCTTGCAACGCCAGGGCTCTGAATGTCACGCGTTGCGCAATCCCCCCACCTTTTTCTCCCAGGAGAACCACTATGTTGGTTAACAACCTCCGAGAACGCTATTCACCGATGTACTTCCTCGCCGCACTGGGCGCGGGCGGGCTTGCGGTGTCGTTTTTTATCTACCCCATGTTCCTGCTGCCGCATCCGGATACGCCGATGGTGACGTTCAATCACCTGTGGCCCGCGCTCACGGCCGGGGGCAATCCGCTCACTTCGGCGTTGATCGGGATCGATCTGGCGGCGATCATCCTGTTTGCGGTGCTGCATTTCTGGCTGCTGGCGTGGAATCTGCGCGAGTTCAAATGGTTCCGCCAGACTGAGGCCTACAAAAAGCTGCTGACCTCCAACGCCGAAATCAGCCTCATGGCCGTGCCGCTGACCCTGGCGATGACCATCAACGTCGCCTTCGTCCTCGGTGCTGTGTTCGTGCCGAATTTGTGGAGCGTGGTGGAGTGGATGTATCCGGGCGCGATTGCCGCCTTCCTCGCCGTGGGCATCTATGCCCTGCGCATTCTCGGCGTTTACTTTACCCGGCTGTTCGTGCATGCGCAGTTCGACTTCGCCGAGAACAACTCGCTGGCGCCGATGGTGTCGATCTTCGCTTTGGCGATGGTTGCGGTGGGCCTGGCCGCACCCGGCGCCATGAGCCATCACCGCGAGATCAACGCCATCGCCATGGTGCTGTCGATCTTTTTCGCCAGCACGGCCATTCTGCTGCTGCTCGTCAAGATCGTGCTCGGGTTTGACGCCATCCTGCGCCACGGCATTCAGCCGCAGGCCGCAGGCAGTCTGTGGATCGTCATCCCCATTCTCACTCTGCTGGGCATCACCTGGATTCGCTGGTCCATGGGCCTGTCGCATCAATTCGGCAACACCAGCCATCCGACGGATCTGCTGCTGTTCACCACGGTGGTCGTGTCGCTGCAGGTGATCTTCGGCCTGATCGGCTATGCGGTGATGAAGAAGCTCAATTACTTTGCCGACTATGCCGGCGGCGCCAAGTCCAACGCGGGCGCCTTTGCGCTGATCTGCCCCGGCGTGGCGTTCTTCGTCTTCGGTATGTTCTTCATCAGCTTCGGTCTGGTGATGCCCAAGTTGGTGGGTGCGGGCTCCTGGATGTATTACCTGCTCATGGCGCCCCTGATCGCCGTGCAACTCAAGACCATTCAGGTGTACTTCCGTCTGTTTGGCAAGATTCTGCTCAAGCCGCGCCTGCAACTGGCGTCGGCTTGACGCCGGTCGGTAGGCAAAAAAAGACGTCGCGGCGTCCTTTTTTCATACGGCAAAGACTGGCGGTCGCCAATGCCCCCAGGGGCGTTCCTGTTCCAGTTGAGTGGCCAGTTGAAACAGCAAGTCCTCACGCCCCCAGGCCGCCCCGAACTGCACGCCCACAGGCAAGCCGTTGTCGTCCAAGGCCCACGGAACAGACATGGCTGGCGTGCCGGTGAGGTTGGCCAATTGTGTGAATGGAGTGCGGTGCAGATTGTCGAAGGCGAGTTGCTCCACTAGGCCACTGCGGCGCAACACCCCGCCGAGTCCGAATTGCAGAATCAGTTGCAACGCCATGCGTTGCCACCTTGGCGCCGCCAGTCCGCCGATGCGAGCCGGAGGTTGCGCGCAGGTGGGGGTGAGGTAGAGATCGAAGCGCGTGAACAACTGGCCCAGCGCGCGCATCGGGGTGTTCCAGCGGGCACGCGCCAGGGCATAGTCTCCCGCGGCAAGACCGCGACCGATCAACCCCAGAGCCTGGGTGTCCGTCTCGAAAGCCGAAGCAGGAATACCCTGCTGCTGCCACCAGGCCAACTGCGCCGCCACCTGTCCGAAGTACATCGTGAGGTAATCGCGCGCCAGTTGCATGCCGTCGCCCACGGGATCGACCCAATCGACGTGATGCCCCAGCGATTGCAGCAGTTGCCCGCAGTCCGAAGCGGCGCGCGACCAGGCCGCATCGACCGCGCCGCCGATGGGCGAAGCCGTGCTCAGCGCAATGCGCAGCCGTTGTGTCGGCGGCTGAAGCTCCTGCGAAAAGGGCCGGGCAGGCGACTGGACGATGAACGGATCGCCCGGCTCCGGGCCTGCGATGACATCGAGCAGGGCCGCACTGTCGCGCACCGTACGGGAAATCGCATGGGTGCTGACGGCTCCCTCCCACTGCTCATCGAACTGAGGCGAACAACTCACGCGCCCGCGCGAGGGTTTGAGTCCGAACAGACCGCAATAAGCCGCCGGAATGCGGATCGACCCGCCGCCGTCTCCCGCAGCCGCCGCCGGCACAATACCCGCCGCCACCGCAGCCGCGGCACCCCCAGAAGAGCCGCCAGGCGTGTGGTCGAGATTCCACGGATTGCGCGTCGGCCCAAACGCCACCGGCTCGGTGATGGCCTTCAAGCCCAGCTCTGGCGCATTGGTCTTGCCGAAAATCAACAGCCCGGCCTGCTCCCAGCGTCGCACGACCGCGTCGGTCTGTGCCGCTGGTCTGCGGGCCAACGCAGCATTGCCCTGGCTGGTACCGTACCCGGCCAGATCCATGCTCAGGTCCTTGAGCAGAAACGGAACTCCGGCAAACGGGGCTTTCCCGGTGCGCGCGTGCTTCAACCCCGCTCTAGCGTGCTCGCGCAAATCTCCGATGACGGCATTGATTCGCGGATTGACCGCATCACAGCGCGCGATGGCGCGTTGCAAGACCTCCGCAGCATCACACTCGCCACGGCGGATACGCTCAGCAAGGTCCAGGGCATCCGGAACGTGAGACGGGATGGCAGAAGGGTTTTGAGTCGACATGTTGCACACAATGAAAGCACATCCAGCGCGAAACAAAAAGGCCTCCCGATGAGGGGAGGCCCTTGGCGCTCTTGAGGCAGGATATTTGACACAAAAAACAAAGCCCCGCGGGCTAGGCGGGGCTAAGTTGTTGAATTTACTTGGTGGCCAGGGGCAGAATCGAACTGCCGACACGCGGATTTTCAGTCCGCTGCTCTACCAACTGAGCTACCTGGCCAAAATTTCAGAAGCTGCATACGCAAAAGCGATTTTTTGAGGCGCAGCATTTTCGAAAAACAAACATCCTAGCAAAATTTTTCAGGGCACTCGCAATGTCCGGTAGGCCGCGGTTTATTTGGCGGATGGGTCCAGATGCGCAATGGCCTCGTCGTCCTGGAGGGACGAGGGTTCATTTCTGTTGCGCGAGCCGCGGCCGAGATCGACTCCGAGTTGTTTGATCTTGCGATAGAGGTGCGTGCGTTCGAGCCCGGTTTTTTCGGCCACGCGGGTCATGCTGCCGTTTTCGCGTGTGAGGTGAAATTCGAAATAGGCGCGTTCGAATTCATCGCGCGCCTCGCGCAAGGGGCGGTCGAGCAGAAAGGCGCGTTCTGCGGGCAGGGCCACGGGTTGTGGTGCCTGCACGGCGTTGACACCGGATATGACCGCGAGCGGTGAAGCGGGGTTGACGCCGCTGGCGCTGCGGGCCACAGGTTTGGTGAGCGCTTGCGAGACGGATTGCAGGAGCTTCTGCAGGGCAATGGGCTTTTCGAGAAAGGCCATGGCGCCAATGCGGGTGGCTTCTACTGCGTGGTCGATGGTGCCGTGACCGGACATCATGATGACCGGCATGGTGAGCTGTCCGCTGCTGGACCATTCTTTGAGCAGGGTGACGCCGTCGGTATCGGGCATCCAGATGTCGAGCAGCACGAGGTCGGGCCGGGCCTGGGCGCGCAGCTGCCGGGCCTGCGCGGCGTTTTCGGCCAGCGATACGGTGTGCCCTTCGTCATTGAGAATTTCCGAGAGCAACTCCCGAATTCCCATCTCATCGTCAACTACCAAAATACTTGCCATACCGACTCACTCTCATGCTTGCCGCTGGGGCGCATCCACAGAATGTTGTTGCGCCAGCCCAGGGAATATAAGGGAAACGCGTGCGCCGCAAACCGATCCCTCTGACTGCAGGTTCTGAATCTCGATGCGAGCGTGGTGTTCCTCAGCGATTTTTTTCACCACGGCCAGACCCAGACCCGTGCCACGCGGCTTGCTGGTGACATAGGGCTCGAAGGCGCGGTTGAGGATTTTGTCGCTGAATCCGGGGCCGTTGTCGCTCACGCTCAGACGCACGCGCAGGGCGGCGCCAGACGGCGTCGGCAGGGCCTCGGTGCGGATGCGCACCTTGCGCTCGGGCTGTGCGGCGACCGCATCAATGGCGTTTTGCAGCAGGTTGTGAATGACCTGCCGCAGTTGAGTGGCGTTGCCGAGAATGTGGGGCAGATCGGCAGCCAGGTCGGCCCGTACCTGCGGCTGTTCTTCGGGGCTGGCGCCATCGTGCGCAGGCAGGCTGGTGTAAAGGTTGAGCACGTCTTGGATGAGTGCGTTGAGGTTCATGGCCACGGGTTTGCCGGCTGGCAGACGCGCGTAGTCGCGGAAGTCGTTGACCATGTGCTGCATGGCCTGAACCTGGTTGACGATCGTGGTGGTGCTGCGCTGGAGCATGTCGCGATCGGCGCCTTCGAGTTTGGCGGCCAGCTTCATCTGCAGGCGCTCGGCCGAGAGCTGGATGGGCGTGAGCGGGTTCTTGATTTCGTGCGCCAGTCGCCTGGCTACTTCGGCCCAGGCGATCGAGCGCTGTGCGGAGATGACCTCGGAGATGTCGTCGAACACAACGACCGATGCGGGCTGTCCGGGCAAGGCCAGCCGTGCGCCCCGGGCCAGCAAGGTGATGGTGGCGTCGCTGCCCGGCAGCGGGTACTCGATCTGCTGCAGCCAGTGCGGGCTGGGTCCGGCATCCTCTTGTTCGTCGAGCGAAGTAAAGGCGTCGGCGATGGTCTGCGCCAGGGCCTGCAGGCTGGGGTGCTGGTTCAGCGGCTGGCCGAGCAGGCCTTGCAGTGGCGCGCGCAGCAGCCGGGTGGCGCTGGGGTTGGCCAGGGCTAGCCGCTGATCGCTGCCCAGGACCAGCACGCCCGTGCTGAGGTTGTCGAGCACGCTTTGCAGATAAGCGCGCGAGGCTTCGAGCGCGTCGTGATTGAACTGCACCTGCGCCCGGGCTTCGGCGAGCTGGTTGGTCATGGCATTGAACGAGCGCACCAGCACGCCAAGTTCGTCATTGCGCTGGAAGTTGGGCTTCTGCCGCAGGTCCCCTTCGGCCACGGCCTTCATGCCGTCGGCCAGCAGCAGCAGCGGCTTGGCCAACTGGTTGCCCAGCACCACAGCCAGCAGCACCGCCAGGAACACGGCAAGGAACAGCGTGAGCGTGAGGGTGGAGATGTACATGCGCTTCAGGCCCTCACGGCCCAGGGCGCGCTCCTGATATTCGCCATACGCGCGCTGCACTTCGAGGGCGCTGCTGGAGATGGCTTGCGGCACGTTCTGGATGAGTTGCAGATAGCGCCCATGCCCGGGCAGGACGAAATTGCGCGTGGGTAGGCTGATCACCACCCGTAGCTTCAGCGTCTGTGGGGCCTGACTGGCGCCGTCATCGCCGCCTTCGATGTCTGCAATGGAGCCCATGGTGCGCAGTTGCCGCATGCTGTTCGGGCCGGGCAGATCGGGCACCAGCGAGAACGGGTTTCCGCCCGCGGTGACGAGCACCGTGCCATTGCCATCGAATACGGTGATCTGTTGCAGCCCGAGTTGCTGCCGAAGCTGCTCCATCGAGAGTGGAGACAGCAGGGTCGGGTCATCGGCGATCTGTACCGACAGGTTGCGGGCCTTGGACTGCAGATCGTTCTGCAGCACATTGAGCGTGGTACGCCCCAGGTTCAGGCCCGCACTGAGCGCGCCTTCCACCTTGACGTCGAACCAGGTCTCGATACTGCGGGCGACGAATTGGTAAGACACGGTGTAGATCACCACCCCGGGCAGCACGCCGACCAAGGCGAACACCGCGGCGAGTTTGAACAGCAGACGGCTGCCGAAGCGCCGCTTGTGCAGGCGCCAGCCCAGCCGCAGGCCGAGCGCCAGCACAACCAGCAGCAACACCCCCGCCACGACAAAATTGATCCAGTACAGCCAGGCAAAGAACGGGCTGGGCTGCCCCGTGTTGTCGGTTGATACCGCCAGCAGAAAAACCAGGAACACCGCCAGCGGCAGCCCCAGCGCCAGCGCCATGCGCGTGGCCCAGCGCGAGGTGCGACTGTCCCAGGCATTGCTGCTCGGCCGGGTCATGGCGTCCACACGAAGGGTTGAGGCGGGAAGGTCGCTTCGATTTTCCAGTCGGACTGAGAAGAGACATTGAGCTGGAACGGCCGCGGCAACTGCGAAAGATCGAGCTTGAACCGCGCATCGAGTTGGTAGGTCTGACCGGCCGCGAGCTGCGAGGGCTCGGCCACGCGCAGATGCCGGGTGCGCTGCACTACGCCCAGCGCTTCGTCGAGACTGTCATAGTTCTGCTGCAGGCCGCCTACCGAGACCCGGTAGCGCTGCAGCAGCGGCTGATAAGCTAAACGCACTTCGCGCCGTGCCTGAGCAATATCCTCGCTGAACCAGTACCAACGCGGGCGCACCACCGTGATCACGGTCTCGAAATAAAGCGCAATGCCGCGATGAAGCACGTCTTCGAGGCTGCGCGGCAAGGCGAACACGGCGGCCGTGGTGACAAACAAGCCCTCCGGGCTCATGGTCAGCATGAGCGGTTCGGTATCGACCGTGGTGGCCTGGGCTCGCGAGATCAGGCTGACACCTGCGACCAGCGCCAAGCCGTTACGCAGCAGCTTGCGGCGCATGGGGTCGGGGGAGGTGGGGCGGGTTTTCACGATACTTTGGTGAACAGGGCGTAGAAGAACCCGTCTTGCGAATGGCGCGCAACGCCAGGGTCATCCCCGGTCTGATCGGGCGCGGGTTCCTGCGGCAACAACTGCCCCGGCGCGGGCGATGCTATCGCATCGGCATGGCGGGTGAGGAAGGCCCGGGCCTGCTCCACACCTTCCTGCGGGAACACCGAACAGGTGACATACAGTAATTTGCCGCCAGGCCGCAGCAGCGGCCAAAGCGCGTCGAGCAGCGCGGTTTGCGTGGCGGCGAGCGCGGGAATGTCGGCGGCGCGGCGCAGCCAGCGGATGTCGGGATGACGGCGGGCGATGCCCGAGGCGCTGCAGGGCGCGTCGAGCAAAATGCGGTCGAAGGGCTGTTCGTTCCACCAAGCGGCTGGATGGGCGGCATCGGCTGCGAGGGTGCGTGCCTGTAGGCCGAGGCGGTCTAGGGTGTCTTCCACCCGACGCAAACGCTGAGCGTCTTTGTCGAGGGCGAGCAGGTCGCAATCGCAGCGCTCGAGCAGATGCGCGGTCTTGCCACCCGGCGCGGCGCAGGCGTCGAGCACGCGCTGGCCCGGCTGGACGTCGAGCAAGGCGGCGGCGTATTGCGCTGCGGCGTCTTGCACGCTCACCCAGCCGCGCTCGAAACCGGGCAGGCGCTCAACCGCCACCGCCTGTTTCAGAATGAGCGCTTGGTTGAGCAGGGGGTCGTCTGGCGCCGTGCACGGCAGTCCGCACGCAGTGAGCGCGGCCTGATAGTCGGTGCGCGACTGAAGACGGCGGTTCACCCGCAGCGTCATGGCAGGCTGTCGCTGCGCGACTTCGAGCACGCTCTGCCAGTCGGTGGGATAGGCCGACTGCAGGGCCTGCACCCACCAGTGCGGATGATTCCATCTCGCCTCCGGAGTGCTCATTCGCACCGCCTCGATATCGGCTGTCCGGCTCACAAAGCGCCGCAGCAAGGCGTTGGCAAACCCTTGGGCGTGGCTTAGCGAAGGCGTGCGCTTGCATGCTTCGACGGCCTGATTGACCACGGTATGCGCGGCGTAGTGCGCGGGGGCATCCGGCAAGAGCAGCGCCAGCGTGGTCTGCAAGACATCGCGCAGCAGGGGCGGGTGGATCGGTTTGGGCTGCAGATCGGCCAGCAAGGCCCGCGCCGTGCCGAGATGGCGCAAGACGGCAAAGCTCAGCGCCTGCGCTGCGCCGCGTTGGCTGGCATCCCACCTGCCGCGCGTTGCGGCCTGGGGCAAGGCGGTGGAAAGTGAAGCGCCCGCCTGCACTGCGCCGATCAATTGCGCGCAGGCGATCAGATCGCGCCACAAGGGGCGCTGGGCGGACGGGGCGGTGGGCTGGGAAGGGGAGGTCACCGGCACATTATCGGTGCAGCCTCCCGCTGGATGAGCCGTTTGAACGGTGAGGGCTCAGGGGCAGATGTAGGCGTAGCCCTCACGGTATTGCAGATTAGCGGCCTCGGCCACGCCAGAAGGCACGATGGTGGCATCGAGCAGCACGCGGTCTTTGGGGATTTTGCGCGCGGTCAGGGTGTTGTTGCAGACGCGGAACGACACGCCTTGCGCCGCCAGGCCGCCGACCAAGCCGGAAAAGTCGGCGCCCTTTCCATCTTCTGCGCCGCTCAGCATGAAGTCGATGCCCGCGCCGTTTCCGACGACCACGATTTTCGCCGTGGGGTCTGCGGCCAGATGGTTGCGTACATTGCCCAGGCAGCGCGAGCCTTGTGCGTCGCCCTGCGTGACGTGATAGACGACTTTCACGGGCCCTTCCTTGTCTGCGCGTCCTTGCGCGCGCGCGGTGGTGCTGACCATGAGTGCCGCGGCGCCAACAGTTGCCGCAGCCAGTGCCTTGCGGCGATTGGGGGTGTTCTCCATTTGTCTCCTCCTTGGGATGGTGGTCGCGTTGCGCTCTTATGGCGTTGCCGCGAAAAGAAAGGGCCGACTACAGACCGGCCCTGACATGATGCCTGCGAACCACGCACCGCACAATCCGGGCAAAACCAGACCCTGCGGCGCGTGGGTGTGTGATCAGGACAAGGTGTCGCGCCAGATATTGGTGGCCCACGCCTCGGCGTAGTGCGACTCGACGTCGGACAGCCCTGCCGAGATGCCGCCTGAACCGGGAACGGTGAGATAGGTCTTTTCCTTCTCGTTGTACTGGTGCACCGTGGCGACGTGAATCGCCTTGTCGAAGCTCACCATGCTGTAGCAGGTGTTCATCACCACCGGATGGTTGTTGACCGGCTGGTCGTAAAGCATGGACACAATAGCCGCAGCGGCGACCTTGGCGTGCTGGTTGGCCATGTGGCCCGACTTGGGCATCAGCGGCGAAATCTGGATGGAGTCGCCCAGCACGTGGATGTCTTTGTGCACCGACGATTCGAAGGTTTTGTAGTCCACCGCGCACCAGCGGCCGTTCATGTTGGCCATCCCGGCCCGCTGGGCGATGACTCCAGCGCGCTGCTGCGGGATGACGTTGAGCACGTCGGCCTTGACCGGGTTGTCCACTTCGAACTCGACTTCCATCGTTTGCGCGTTCACCCCCACCACGTTGCGGTCGGGCACGTACTCCACCATGCCCGCGTACATCTCGGCCCAGGCTTTTTTGAACAACGGCTCTTTCGATTGCACTTTGTCGTTGGCGTCGAAAATGATGACCTTGGACTTGGGCTTGTGCTTTTTGAAGTAGGCGGCCACCAGCGTGGCGCGCTCGTAAGGGCCGGGAGGGCAGCGGTAGGGGGCCTTGGGCACCGAGATGGCGAACACCCCGCCGTCCGGCATGGACTCGATCTGCTGGCGCAGCGCCACGGTTTCCGGGCCTGCCTTCATGGAAATGAGCAGTTTGCCCGCTTCATTCGCAGCTTTCAGGCCCTTGACCGTATCAAACATCAGATCGATGCCGGGCGAGACCACGAGCTTGTCGTACTTCAGCGTATCGCCGTTGGCAAGCTTGACGGTGTGCGCGGCCGGGTCGATGCGCTCCACCGTGCTCTTGACCCATTTCACGCCGTGGCGGTCGCGCAGCGCGTCGTAGGAGGTGGTGATGTCCTGCATCGACTTGGCGCCTGCGATGACCAAATTGGAAACGGGGCAGGAGATGAAGGCATCGCCCGGATCGACGACCGTCACCTCGATGGCGTTACCCGACCAGTCACGGATGTATTTGGCCGCAGTCGAGCCGCCGTAACCGGCGCCGACAATGACGACCTTGCCTTTGCCCGCGGCGCTGCGGGTGGTGCTGGCGCAGCCCGACAGCGCGGGTGCGAGACCGATGGCGCCCACAGTGGCGGCGCCTGCCAGGAATTTGCGACGTGATTGCATGGCGTGTGCGTCCTTACTGTTTTTGCTGCGAGAAATAGGTGGCGATGACAGCGATCTGCTCATCGGTGTAGCCCTTGGCGATCTGCGGCATGATGGTGCCGGTGCGTTTGCCCGTCTTGTATTCCGCCATGGTCTCCACGATCGACGCCGAGGTGCGCCCGGCCAGCGAGGGAATGGCTGCGGTGGACACGCCATGCGGCCCGTGACAGTTGAAGCAGGTGGCGGCCAGCGACTGGCCCGGCGTGACCAGATCGGCCGCTTGCACCGCGCCCGTGGCGCAGAGCAGGGACGTCGTCAACAACAGTTTGCGCAACATTCGATGCCTCCTTGATGAGAGATATAGCGGCAGACCGAAAGACATCAAAAATCTTTGATCTGACGCAAAAGGTATCGAAATGTAGCAAATAGATACATTCGGGTGAACCAGCAGGGATCCGCAGCGCTTGAGCGCTGTCAAACCTGGGCAGAGGATGGGGCCTGCTGTGTGATCCGGGTCACACAAGGCAGGCGCTAGCCTGCCGGTGAGGCTGCCTCAGGGCTTGATGTAATACCAGCCTTCAGACTGCAACTTGACCAGCTCATAAACCCCGGCTGGCACCACCGTGGCTTCGAGTACCAGTTCGCTTTGCGGAATCTTGAGAAAGGTCAGGGTGTTGTTGCAGGCCTTGAACTGCACGCCCTGATTGGCCAAATCGCCAATCATTCCGGAGAACAGCGCGCCTTGCGGCGTTTTGGCGCCGTTGAGCAGAAAGTGAATGGCCTTGCCATAGCCCACCACGATGAACTGCATCTTGGGGTCTAGTTCCAGCACGTTCTGGATATTGATCAGCCCCTCATAGGCCTGCTCCAGGCTGTCGCTGATTTGAAACGCCACTTTCCACGGTTCGCTGGAAATCTGCTTCGCAGGAACCGGCCCTTGCGTTTGCGCCTGCGCAAGCTGGGCGCCGCCCAGGCCAATGAGGCCTGCGCCGAGCAGTCTGATGCGGTCGCGTGGATTCATGGAGATCTCCTCGATATTTGGGTCAGGCCGACGTGTGCGGATGGGTGCGCCGCGTGTGCAGATGATGCAGGCTCCAGCGCTGACGCTCAGCCAGCCAGCGGTACAGCCAATATCCCACCAGGGTGACGAACACCAGCGCCAGGGTGTTGAAAAACACCGCTCCGGGCAGGATGGCCAGCAGCTCGAAGCCATTGAAGTCGCGCCATTTCACAACGGCGGTGAGCAAGGCGCTGAGCACGCCGAAACCGGCGCCAATGGCGGCATTGATGCGCAGCAGGGTCGGCAGGGTGAGGACGGCGGTTTCGATCTGGGGGGAAGTCATGTGTGAGGAAAAAAATCAGTTGCGCACTTCGCCGTCGCCCAGCACCACCCACTTCACGCTGGTCAGGCCTTCCAGGCCCACCGGGCCGCGGGCGTGAAACTTGTCGGTGGAAATGCCGATTTCCGCCCCCAGACCATATTCGAACCCGTCAGCGAACCGCGTCGAGGCGTTGACCATGACGCTGGCCGAATCGACCTCGCGCAAAAACTGCATGGCTCGGGGGTGATCGCGGGTGAGAATGGCGTCGGTGTGTTGCGAGCCGTAGCGGTTGATGTGGGCGATGGCTTCATCCACTCCCTCCACCAGTTTGATGGAGATGATGGGCGCGAGATACTCGGCGCTCCAGTCGGCCTCGGTGGCATCGCGCAGCAGCGGTGCGGCGCCGGGCACGGCAGCGAGCAGGGCGCGGCTGGCCGGGCAGCAGCGCATTTCCACGCCCTTGCGCACGAACGCGGCGCCGATGCGCGGCAGGAAATCGGCCGCTATATCGCGGGCGACGAGCAACGACTCGGCCGCGTTGCACGGGCTGTAACGCTGGGTTTTGGCGTTGTCGGTCACTTTGACAGCCATGTCGAGATCAGCGCCGCTGTCCACATACACATGGCAGTTGCCATCGAGATGCTTGATGACCGGCACCCGCGCTTCGGCGCTGATGCGCTCGATCAAGCTCTTGCCGCCGCGCGGAATGATCACATCCACGTACTGCGGCATGGTGATGAGCGCCCCCACGGCGGCGCGGTCGGTGGTCGGCACCAGTTGCACCGCGTCGGCGGGCAGGCCGGCCGCCCGCAGCGCCTGCGCCACCAGCTCGGCCAGCGCGCGGTTGCTGTGTATGGCTTCTGAGCCGCCGCGCAGAATGACCGCGTTGCCGCTCTTGATGGCGAGCGACGCCGCCTCGATGGTGACATTGGGCCGACTCTCGTAAATCATGCCGAACACGCCCAGCGGCACCCGCATCTGCCCCACGCTGATGCCGCTGGGGCGGCGGCGCACGCCGTCAATGCCGCCAACCGGGTCGGCCAGCGCGGCGACCTGCTCGCAGCTTTGCGCCATCTGCTCGACCACCTTATCGCTCAGGGTGAGACGGTCGACGAACGCCGCTTCCAGCCCGGCTTCGCGCGCTGCGTGCAAGTCACGCAGATTGGCGTCCTGCAGAGCGGGGCGATGCGCCCGGATGGCGGCAGCCAGCGCGATCAGCGCACCATCTTTCGCCGCAGTTGACGCCCGGGCCATGTCACGTGAAGCGGCACGAGCACGAGCCCCGAGGTCGGCCATCAGGGTGTGGATCTGTTCAGAAGAAGCGTCCATGAAACTGTAAATAAAGCAGAAGTTTCAAAATTCGGGCCGAAAAACGATACTCAAGGTCATGCAATCCCAATAAGCTATTCAGGTCGCCCGAGCGAGGTGCAATTGTGCGCCAAGGGGGCTGGACTTGCTGAACTGAATTATTGACCAAGGAGTAAATCATGGGACTGTTCGATAGCGTGGCTGGGGGTTTGGGGCAGATGCTGGGAGGCCAGCAGGCCCAGGGCGCAGCGGGGGACAACCCGATGCTGCAGGTGGTCATGGGGCTGATGAACAACAGCGGCGGTCTGAGCGGGCTGCTGGACAAGTTCCAGCAGGGCGGCCTGGGCGATCTGGTGCAGTCGTGGGTGGGTACGGGCTCGAATCTGCCGATTTCGGCCGAGCAGATTCAGCAGGTGCTGGGCAGCGGCGCATTGGGCGACATTGCCAGCAAGCTCGGCATTCAGCCGGAACAGGCCGCGGGGGAGTTGTCGCAGGCGCTGCCCGATGTGGTGGACAAACTCACGCCGGGCGGCCAGTTGCCGACTGAGGGCGATCTGATGGCGACCGCGCAGCAGATGCTGGGCAAGCTGCTGGGTTGAAGCCCTGGTAATGTACTGGTAATGTTTTGACGCAGATTCGATCAGACCAGCAATCGCGTTTCTGATCGATATCGACAGAAGGCGTTTGTTCATTCCGCCAACCGCCTTTAGACTTCTCCTCAACCCTGACAGGGTTTCCCCGCAACGGCAATCGTCACTTGCCGCGCAATATGAAACCCTGCACCGACTTGAGAGGAGTCTCCCCATGCGTCAATTCATCCCGATGCGCCGAGTGCTGGCTGTGGCCACGCTCGGCGCCTTGTTTTGGGCCGCGCCCGCGAGCTGGGCTGCCGCCCCGCCTGAAGCGGCGTCCTGCATCGCCTGTCACGGCGCCGATGGCATGGGCAATACGGCTGCGGGTTATCCGCGGCTGGCGGGCCTGCCCGAGCAATATCTGGCCGATCAACTGCGCTATTTCGCCGACGGCGCGCGCAACAACGCCATCATGTCCGGCATGGCCAAGCCGCTGACCCCGGCGCAGGTCACGACGCTGGCGACCTACTACTCCAAGCTCAAGCCCAGCGGCAA
The DNA here is from genome assembly GCA_937927695.1 of uncultured Thiomonas sp. Taxonomy (GTDB): domain Bacteria; phylum Pseudomonadota; class Gammaproteobacteria; order Burkholderiales; family Burkholderiaceae_C; genus Thiomonas. Next base: position 34,005 of record CALBRU010000051.1, read on the forward strand.
ACCCGCGCCCATGCCAACCGGGGCGGCGGCGACCGAGGGCGAGCGACTGGCGCTGCGCGGCGATTGGGAAAAAGGCATTCCCGCCTGTATCCGCTGCCATGGCCCAGGAGCGGTTGGCGTGGGTGAGAACTTCCCCGCTCTGGTCGGCCAGAGCGCCGCCTATATCGAGGCGCAGATCAAGGCCTGGAAGGATGGCAGCCGCAGCGGCGATCCGCTGGGCCTGATGCACACCGTCGCCTTGCGCATGACCGATGCGCAAACGCAGGCCGTGGCGCAGTGGCTTGCGGCGCAGCCCCTGAGTCCTGCCAAGTCCGCCTCGGCAAAACATTGATCGGAGCGCTCCATGACATGCAAACAAACCCCTATGACGCTGGCGCTGTGCGCGCTTGGTTTATTCGCCGCTTCTGCGGCTTCGGCCCTGGCGGCCGAAGCGCCGATGGCGCCTCCGAAGTCGGAAATCAATGCGGCGGTGGGCACCGGCGCCAAATTCACCCCGCCGCCAGAGTCGGCCATTCCCGATGATGATTTCGGCAAGATGGTCAAGCTCGGGCGTGACATCATGCTCGACACGCCCAAATACGCGAAAGACTTTGTCGGCAACACCCTGAGCTGTGTGAACTGCCATACCGACGCCGGCCGCATGGCGGGCTCAGCGCCGCTGTGGGCGGCGTATGTCAGCTATCCCGCTTATCGCGGCAAGAACAAAAAGGTCAACACCTTCGAGGAGCGTCTGCAAGGCTGCTTCAAGTTCAGCCAAAACGGCAAGGCGCCCCCCTTGGGCAGCAAAACCCTGGTGGCGCTGGAAAGTTATTCCTACTGGCTTTCCAAGGGGCTGCCGGTCGATGAAAAAGTGGCCGGACGCGGTTACCCGAACCTGCCCGAGCCGCAGCAGACGCCCGACTATGTGCGGGGTCAGAAGGTGTACGAGGCCAAGTGCATTTTGTGTCACGCTGCCAATGGAGAGGGACAGTACGTCAACGGCGAAACCGTGTTTCCGCCGCTGTGGGGGCCCAAGTCGTTCAACTGGGGCGCGGGCATGGGCAGCTACAAAAACGCGGCCAAGTTCATTTACGCCAATATGCCCTACGGCATGAGCTACAGCCTGAGCCCGCAGGAGGCTTGGGACGTCGCCTATTTCATGGACGCGCAGGAGCGCCCACAAGATCCGCGCTGGCAGGGCAGCGTGGCGGCCACCCGTGCCAAGTTCCACGACAGCAAGTTCAGTCTGTACGGCACCAAGGTCAACGGCAAGCTGCTGGGTGACATCGGTGCGCCCAAACCTCGCTGAGCGATCGTTGAGGTCCGTCGCAACGCCCTGCTTCTGCAGGGCGTTGTGGTTTCAGGGGGCAGCGTTGCGCGGCTCGATTTTTTTGAAAAACCGCTGATACAAAACCAGATAGGCCGCCTGAAACGTAGCCGCCACAAAAAACGGGGCGATCAGCCAGCCCAGGTGCAGCAAAACCCCTGCAATCAAAGGCCCAATGGCGCGCGGAATCTGGATGGACACATTGTTGACGGTTGCGGCCAGACCGCGTCGATCCGGGCCCGTCAGGCTCACGGTCAGTGCTTGACGTACGCCCATGGTCCCTTGATTCGCCGTTGCGCGCAGGGCGTAAAAACCGGCTGCGATCCAGAATACTGGCGACAAAGGCGTGAGCACCAGCATGATCAGCCCCATCGTGCGCATGCCGACCACGGCCCGCACCGCGCCGAAGCGTTGCGCCAGGCGGCTTGCGATCTGCGCGCCGAAAGCGGCGAAAACAAAGCTCACCGCCATGGCAGGCCCAATGCTGGCCGGCCCGTGCCCATAGCGCACCAAATACCAGTAGGCCATCAGAGGAGCGACCATGCCGATGCCCAGGCCGTTGAGCGCGTTCACCAACCCGAGCCGCCAGAGCAAGGCGTTTTCGCGCAGGTGGCGGGTTTGGAGGTCGGCATCGTCTTGGGCTTCGGCAGCCTTTGCCAGGGGCAGAGGACGAGCTTCAGGGTTTGCCGCTGTCGGGGCGTCTTCGGCTTTCAGCAGCAGAAAAAAACCCATTGCCGAGCCCAGCAGCGGCAGGATGAATAGGCTGCGGTAAGCCCAATCCGTCGGCATGAAAACGCTGAGCCAATCGGGCGCGGCGCCCAACACGGCGCCCAGCGCCATGCCGAGCATGCCCAGCGTGGAGTTCAGGCTGAAAATCTGTGAGCGCAGCGCAGGCGGCGTGCCGTGGGCCAGCCACGATTGTTCTAGCGGCCCGAACGGACCGGCGGCTCCATTGGCGCCGCGGCCGAATCCCCCCAGCAAAGCTGTGGGCACCAGCAGCCAGGGTGTGGCTGTGAGCAGGGCCACCGCCGCGCAAACGACGAGAACCAGCTCGTACCCCAGCAGGAACTGGCGCCGCCCAAGCCGGTCGCTCAACGGCCCGATCCACAGCGTAAGTGCCGCACCGATGAACAGCCCGCCGCTGAGTACCGCGCCGATCTGAGGCGCATTCCAGTTCAGCGCGTGCAGGTAGAGGGTGAAGGCCGCGACCAGCGCGCCCTGACCGATGCTCCGCGCAGTGCGGGCGAGAATGATGCGCCGCGCCGCCGGAGAAATCTGCGCCCAGGCGCTGCGCTTGTGGTTGAACGCGTCACCGGGCCGCTGGGGGAGTGCCTCGGGCGCTGCGGTCTGCATTTTCTTGCTGCGTTTATTCCGGAGCAGCTGTTGTGGGGATTGCGGCGGTCGCTACGCGGTTGTCGCGAATTTCCACAGTGCGCGCCTGTTGCGACGGCTTGGCCCCGGAGCCTGCGGGGGCGGCCATGTAGTGCTTGATCTGGGCAATCACAGCGGGCTTGTCCCAGTCTTCTGGGCCCATGGTGCGGGCGATCTCTTCGCCCTGCTTGTTGATCAGGATGGTGGTCGGCGTGCCCAGAATGCTCAGAGTGTCGAGCACCTGGGTGGTGGGGTCGACGTAGATCGGCAGGTGGCTGATGAAGTTGTCGTCGTAAAAGCTTTTCACGGTGTAGATGCCGCCTTTGTCCACGGACAGCGGCACGACGGCGAAGTTTTTGCCGCCGAGCAGCTTTTGCAGTTTGTCCAGCGTGGGCATTTCATGCACGCAGGGCGGGCACCAGGTCGCCCAGATATTGAGCAGCACGACCTTGCCCTTGAAATCCGCCAGGGTCATGTGTTTGCCCTGCGCATTTTCAAAAGTGACCTGAGACAGTGGCAACTTGTGCGCTGTGGGGTAGGGGGTAAAGGTGAATCCTGCTGCCCAGGAGGCGGGCGCGCAGGCGGCGCAGAGCACGATTGCGGCGCTGGCGCGGCGCAAAAAAACGGTAAGAGACTGCATGAAACGGCTCCAACAAATGAAATGACCACGCCATCAGCGGTGGTGGTTGGCGCAGACGCCCCAAGGTCATCACGCAGACGGCAGGGGCGCGGCGGACATTAACAACATAGCTGGGCCGAGCTTAGGGCAACGTAACGGGTTGTAGTGCCTGTTCGGCGTATGGTGGCATCTTTGCTGACCCGCTTACGCCATGCCCGCCTTACTCGACCTGCAACTGGCGCACCTCGTTCTCGCGATACATCTTGGTGTGATTGTTTTCAACGTGGCCGGTCTGATCGTCGTGCCGCTGGGCGCTTGGCGGCGCTGGCGCTGGGTGCGCGGCTGCGTCTGGCGCGCAGCGCATCTGCTGTCGATGGCGGTGGTGGCGGCGCAGGCTGCGCTGGGACGTGCCTGCTTTCTCACCTTGTGGCAGAGCGCGCTGATGCAAGATGCCGGACAGCGCGGCTATACCGCGGGCCTGATCCAGACCTGGATCGATCATTTGATTTTCTGGAATCTGCCCCTGGCGGTGTTCACCGTCATCTATCTGGCCGTGGGGGCCTACACCCTGGCGCTGTGGTGGTGGGTACCGCCGCGCTGCAGGCGGGTCAGGGCCCAGCCCAGCAGCAAGGCGAACGCCGCCAGCAGCACCTCGGGCCAGTCGCCATAGCGTGACGCCAGCCAGGCGAACGGCGTCAGTCCGGCGTGTCCCTGCACCGAGCCGGTGAGCAGATCGGAAGAGCGTCGTGTAGGGAAAGAGTGTAGATCTCGGTGG
>CALBRU010000052.1 GCA_937927695.1 uncultured Thiomonas sp.
AAGAACCACGCGCACACCGCGATCGACGCCGCCACTCCGGCTAGGTCGGCCGCCAACGCGCAACCCACGGTGTGGCGCACGCGTTTGACGCCCACCGCACCGAAATACACCGCCACCACGTAGAACGTCGTCTCGGTGCTGCCCTGCATGGTCGCAGCCAGCAGCGCCGGGTAGCTGTCCACGCCGTAATGCTGCATGGTCTCGATCAACATGGCGCGCGCGGCACTACCGGAAAACGGCTTGACCAGCGCCGTGGGCAGCGCAGCGACGAAGTCGGTGTTCATCCCCAGCCCGTGCACCACCCAACGTATGCCTTCCAGCGCATAGCCCAGCGCGCCCGAGGCGCGCAGCACCCCCACCGCGCACAGCATGGCCACCAGATAAGGCAGCAGATCGCGCGCCACGCCAAAGCCGTCCTTCGCGCCGTCGATGAAGGCCTCGTACACCGGCACGCGCTTCACCGCACCAGCCAAAAGAAACCCGAGGATGACACCGAACAGCACCAGATTGCCGACCAGCGCCGAGACACTGGCCAGCGCCGCCGCACTCAGCGTGGCCAGCCCCGCGAGCATGCCGCCCAGCAGCAGCGCTCCGCCCCCTAAATAGGCCAGCGCCACCGGGTCCCAGATTCTGAGCCGCTGCATCCACGCCACGCTGAGCAGGCCGGTCAGCGTGGACGCGCTGGTGGCGATGAGGATGGGCAGGAACACCAGCGTCGGGTCGGGCGCGCCCTGCTGCGCGCGGTACATGAAAATGCTCACCGGCAACAGCGTCAGCGACGAGGCGTTGAGCACCAGAAACAGGATCTGCGCGTTGCTCGCGGTATCCTGGCTGGGATTGAGCGTCTGCAACTCGCGCATGGCGCGCAGGCCGATGGGCGTGGCGGCGTTGTCCAGCCCCAGCACATTGGCGGCGAAGTTCAGGGTGATGAGCCCGATGGCCGGATGGCCTTGCGGCACCTCCGGCATCAACCGCCTGAACAGCGGGCCCAGCGCCCGCGCCAGCACCTCCACCAGGCCCGCGCGCTCGGCGATGCGCAGCAGCCCCAGCCACAGGGTGAGCGTGCCGAACAGCAGCACCATGACCTCGACCGACAGCTTGGCCATGGCGAACAGGCTTTCGGTGATCGCGGCGAACACCGCCGCATCGCCCGAGGCCCAGCGCGTCAGAGCCGCAACGGCGGCCACCAGAAAAAAGCCGAGCCAGAGCCGGTTGAGCATCCCTTTTGCCGACGCCGCGCTTTCAGGCCCCTGCTTCGTCCCACCGCGTCAAGGCTTGCGCTTGAACGATTTGCCGCCGGGCATCGGCGCGGCACGGCGCTTGGGGGCGGGCGACGTATCGCCCGAATCGAAACGTCGCGCGGGCGCTCGGGTCGCCGGACGTTCCCGGGCGGTATCGCGCACCGGCTCGGCTTTGGTGAGTTGCAGTTGTCGTCCGCTCACCCAGGTTTTTTGCAGGGTGCGGAACACATCTTTGGGCATGCCTTCGGGCAGCTCGACAAAGCTGTGGTCGCCGCGAATGGCGATATTGCCGATGTGCTTGTTTTCCAGTCCGGCCTCGTTGGCGATGGCGCCAACCAGATTGCGCACTTCCACCCCATGATCGCGTCCGACTTCCACCCGGTAGGTCTCGAAGCGCACATCGCTGGCGGTATGCGGACCTCTCGCCGTGCGCTCGCTGAGCTCCGAATGTTCGGCCGACGCGACCTCGCGCGGCGCAGAATGATGAGCCGAATGGGGAACCGAGTGAGGCACCGAACGCGGAGCGGCATCGGCCGCTTCACGCGCCTGCATCAGGGTTTGGGTGAAATCGTCGAGATCGCGGATCTTGGCGCGCTCACGCGGCGCACGCGCCGCAGGGGCCTCCTCGCGTGTGGCCCGTGCAGGGCGTGACGCGCGCGGTTCGCGGCTCTCACGCGGCTCACGCTCGCGGCGTGGCGCGCGGCTCTCCTCGCGGGTATCGGCGTTGTAGGACGGTTCGCTGCCCGGGCGCATCAGCAAAGGCTTGTTGCCCTGCACCATGCGCGCCAGCGCCGCGGCAATCTCGATGGCCGGAATGTCGAATTCCTGCTCATAGCGCTCGACCAGGCGCTGGTAATCCTCCAACCCTTCCTGCTCGCGTGCCTCGGTGATGCGCTCCATGAAGCGGCTGATGCGGCTGTCATTCACCGCTTCGGTGCTGGGCAACTGCATCTGCGTGATGGGCTGGCGCGTGGCGCGCTCGATGGCGCGCAGCAAATGCCGCTCGCGCGGGGTGACAAACAGAATGGCGTCGCCGCTGCGCCCGGCACGGCCAGTACGGCCGATGCGGTGTACGTAGCTTTCGGTATCCGTCGGAATGTCGTAGTTCACCACATGGCTGATGCGCTCCACATCCAGACCACGCGCCGCCACATCGGTGGCGACAAGGATGTCGAGCTGCCCGTCCTTGAGCCGCTGCACCATGCGCTCGCGCAGCGCCTGCGGTACGTCGCCATTGAGTGCCGCTGCGGTGAATCCGCGCGCCGCGAGCTTCTCGGCCAGTTCCTCGGTCGCCTGTTTGGTGCGGGCAAAGATGATCATGCCCTCGAACGGCTCGACCTCCAGAATGCGGGTCAGTGCGTCGAGCTTGTGCAGGCCGCTGACCATCCAATAGCGCTGCTGGATGTGCGTGGCCGTGGTCGTGGCCGCCTTGATGGTGATTTCTTGCGGATCGCGTAAATAGGTTTGTGCAATCCGCCGGATGGCAGGCGGCATGGTGGCCGAAAACAGCGCCACCTGACGCTGCGGCGGGGTCTTTTTCAGGATGGACTCGACATCGTCGATGAAGCCCATGCGCAGCATCTCATCCGCTTCATCGAGCACCATGTGCGCCAGTTGGTCGAGCTTGAGCGTGCCGCGCTCCAGGTGATCGATGATGCGCCCCGGGGTGCCCACCACCACATGCGCGCCGCGCTTGAGCGAGGCGAGCTGCGGCACGTAGCTTTGCCCGCCATAGATCGGCAGCACATTGAAACCCGGCAGATGGGTGGCATAGCGCGCAAAGGCTTCGGCCACCTGAATGGCCAGCTCGCGCGTGGGCGCCAGCACCAACGCCTGAGTATGGCGTGCGTTGCAGTCGATTCTCGCCAGGATGGGCAGCGCAAACGCTGCCGTCTTGCCGGTGCCGGTCTGCGCCTGTCCGAGCACGTCGCGCCCAGCCAGCAGCGGCGGAATGGTGGCCGCCTGAATGGGCGACGGTGTTTCATATCCCACATCGCGCAGTGCTTGCAGCAACGGTTCGGGCAAGCCGAGTTCGGCAAAGGGGGAGATTTGTTGTGAAGTCATGGATTGTGGGCCTTGAAGACGGCTAAACCTCTATTGTGC
>CALBRU010000053.1 GCA_937927695.1 uncultured Thiomonas sp.
GCCCGGGCTCGATCTGCACGACGCGCATCGTCGCCGGGGTGGGCGTGCCGCAGATTACCGCCATCTCCAATGTCGCCAAGGCGCTCGAGGGCAGCGGTGTGCCCTTGATTGCAGATGGCGGCATCCGCTACTCGGGTGATATCGCCAAGGCGATTGCTGCGGGCGCTTCCACGGTCATGATGGGCAGCATGTTCGCCGGTACCGAAGAGGCGCCGGGCGAGGCCATTCTTTATCAGGGTCGCGCGTACAAGGCCTATCGGGGCATGGGCTCCATCGGGGCGATGAAGGCGGGCTCGGCGGATCGTTATTTTCAGGATGGCGCTGAGACGACTTCCGCCTCAGGCAACGAAAAATTCGTGCCCGAGGGCATCGAAGGGCGCGTGCCGCACAAAGGACCGCTGATCGCCATCATCTACCAACTGGTCGGTGGCGTGCGTTCGTCCATGGGCTATTGCGGCTGCGGCACGATCGAGGCAATGCGCGGCAAGGCCGAGTTTGTGCAGATCACCGCGGCGGGCATGCGTGAAAGTCATGTCCACGACGTGCAGATCACGCAGGAAGCGCCCAACTATCACGTCGACTGAACTCTTATCCCCATCGTCGGCTTCGTGCCGACGCTTGCTTTCATGCACGACAAAATTCTCATCCTCGACTTCGGCTCCCAGGTCACGCAACTCATCGCCCGCCGCGTGCGCGAGGCGCAGGTGTACTGCGAAATACACCCTTGCGATGTGAGCGATGCTTTCGTGCGCGAGTTCGCGCCCAAGGGCATCATTCTCTCGGGCAGCCACGGCAGCACTTACGAAGACCACGAACTGCGCGCGCCGCAAGCCGTTTGGGATTTGGGCGTACCCGTACTGGGTATTTGCTATGGCATGCAAACCATGGCGGCGCAACTGGGCGGCAAGGTGGAATGGAGTGACCACCGCGAGTTTGGTTATGCCGAAGTGCGCGCTCGCGGTCACACCCGGCTGTTCGACGGCATCGAAGATTTCAGCACGGCAGAAGGTCATGGCATGCTCAAAGTGTGGATGAGCCACGGCGACAAGGTGACCGATATGCCGCCGGGGTTCAAGCTCATGGCGTCCACGCCGAGTTGCGCCATCGCGGGCATGGCCGATGAGGCGCGCGGTTACTACGCCGTGCAGTTTCACCCCGAAGTCACCCACACCGTGCAGGGCAAGGCCATGCTCACACGTTTCGTGCGCGAAATCTGCGGCTGCCGTGGTGACTGGGTCATGGGCGATTACATCGTTGAAGCAGTGCAGAGCATTCGCGATCAGGTCGGTGATGAGGAGGTCATCCTCGGTCTGTCGGGCGGAGTCGATTCTTCAGTGGCGGCGGCGCTGATTCACCGCGCCATCGGCGACCAACTCACCTGCGTGTTCGTCGATCACGGCCTGCTGCGCCTGAACGAGGGCGACCTGGTGATGGACATGTTCGCGGGCAAACTGCACGCCAAGGTGATTCGCGTAGATGCCAGCGAGCTGTTCCTGCGTCAGTTGGCGGGCGTGACTGATCCCGAGAAAAAACGAAAGATCATCGGCGGTCTGTTCATCGATGTGTTCAAGGCTGAGGCTGCCAAGCTCAAAGGCGACGGCGCCAAGGGCGCGAAGTGGCTGGCGCAGGGCACCATCTACCCCGACGTGATCGAGTCGGGCGGCGCCAAAAGCAAAAAGGCCGTCACCATCAAGAGCCATCACAACGTTGGAGGCCTGCCCGAGCAACTCGGCCTGAAACTGCTGGAGCCCCTGCGTGAACTGTTCAAGGACGAAGTGCGCGAATTGGGCGTGGCGCTGGGCCTGCCGCCCGAAATGGTCTACCGCCACCCCTTCCCCGGCCCGGGGCTGGGCGTGCGCATTCTGGGCGAAGTGAAGAAGGAGTACGCCGACCTGCTGCGCCGGGCCGACGCCATCTTCATCGAAGAGTTGCGTTCGACTCTCGATCCAGATTCCGGCAAGAGCTGGTACGAGCTGACCAGCCAGGCCTTCACCGTGTTCCTGCCGGTCAAGAGCGTGGGCGTGATGGGTGATGGCCGCACCTACGACTATGTGGTCGCGCTGCGCGCGGTGCAGACCAGCGATTTCATGACCGCCGACTGGGCCGAGCTGCCTTATGCTCTGCTTAAAAAAGTGTCCAGCCGCATCATTAACGAGGTGCGTGGCATC
>CALBRU010000054.1 GCA_937927695.1 uncultured Thiomonas sp.
ACCACCGAGATCTACACTCTTTCCCTACACGACGCTCTTCCGATCTGTCCTGATCGACTTCGGCCGCCCGTATCCTCATGAAGTAGTGGGCGCGGGCGGCACCGCTCTGAGCGAGGAGACATGCCATGAGCACGCCAGACATCAGTGTCGGCATCGGTCTGCGCCAACCGCACTACCGAGACTTTGCAAGCACCCAACCGAACGTCGGTTTCGTCGAGGTGCATTCCGAGAATTTTTTCAATCCGCATGATGCCGCAGCAAAGGTGCTTTCGACCGTGCGCGCTGATCATGCGGTGAGTTTGCATGGCGTGGGTCTGGCGCTGGGCTCGGCCTGCGGGCTCGACGCCGATCACCTGGAGCGGTTGGCCGCGCTGGTGGCGCGCATCGATCCGGTGCGGGTGTCAGACCATGCCAGCTTTGCCCGCGCACCGTGGGCGACCGACAGTGTGGTTCATGCCAACGATCTGCTGCCCATTGCCTTCACCGAGGCGCAGCTCGACATATTCTGCGCCAATGTGCAGCAGGTGCAAGACCGGTTGCGTCGGCCCTTTCTGGTCGAAAATCTCAGCGCCTATCTGCACTTCGGCGACAGCGAAATGCATGAGGCTGAGTTCTTCGCCGCACTCTGCAAGCGCACCGGCTGCGGCCTGCTGCTCGACGTGAACAACCTCATGGTCAACGCGCGCAATGCCCATGAACCAGAACCGCTTGACGCCGTGTGCGCCTGGATCGACCGCCTTGCCGCCACCGCGGCGCCGGGCGTAGTGGGGGAGATCCATCTGGCCGGACATAGCGAGCAGAACGGTCTGGTGATCGACGACCACTCCACGCGCGTGTCGCTGCCGGTGTGGATGGCGTATGCGTATGCCTTGCGTCGGCTTGGCCCGGCTGCTGTACTGATCGAATGGGACACCGCTTTGCCAACGCTCGCCGTGCTGCTCGACGAGGCGGTGCAGGCCCGCGTTCTGCTGGACGATGCGGCGCAGTCGCAGAGCTTGCCCCTATCGCGTACCGCACGACAACCCATGCTGGAGGCCGCATGATGAGCGCCGCTTGGCAGCAGGAACTGCAGCGCCAGCAAGCTTTGGTGCAGGCGTTGTTCGCGGCGCAACCCAGCGCAGAGCCCGATGCGCGACTGCAGGCCTGGGAGCAGGGCGCGACGTGGCAGGCCGGGTTGGCCGCCTATCGCGGCAACGGCCTGGAGCATGCCCGCGCGGCCTTGCGCACCCTCTTTCCCACCCTATTGGCCATGCTGGGCGAAGAGGCCTTCGGCGCAGTGTGCGTCCGCTACTGGCATGCCTTGCCGCCGCAGGTGGGCGACCTCGCGCGCATCGGCGAGCGTCTGCCCGATTTCGTGGCCCTGCAGCCCGAGTTGAAACCTTGGCCGTGGCTGGCCGATAGCGCCCGTCTCGACCTGGCGCTGTGGGACGTGCTGTTTGAAGCGCCCGCAGCACTTTGCCCGGACGACCTGCATCGACTGGCCGAGAACGACCCGGCCACCTTGCGTTTGCGCCTGGCGCCGGGCACACGCCGCATCGATTCGCCCTGGCCCATCGTCACCCTGTGGCAGTTGCACCAAGAGCCGCAGCCGCAGGCCGATGCCCTGCGCGACGCCTGCAGCCGCGGTGCAGAAACCGCCTGGGTGTGGAGAGACGCCCTGCAGGCGCATTGCCTTGCTGCCGATGCAGGGCATGCGCGCTGGCTGCGCGCGCTGGCCGAAGCGCCCACGCTCGACGCCGCGCTCGACGTTTTGCCAGACGATTTCGATCTGGCCGACTGGCTGCAACGTGCCGCAGCGCAAGGATGGATCGCCGCCATCGAATCCATCACCCCAACCCCCAACTCAAGGAGACTGTCATGACAACGATCACTTTGCAGCAGCGTCTGGACGCCTGCGGCATGCATCCCATCACCCGCGCCTGGGCTCTGCTCATGCGCGGGCTCGATGGCCTGCAAGCCCCGGCCCTGCTCGCCGCGCGGCTGTATGTGGCTTATGTTTTTTTCAACTCGGGGCTGCAAAGCCTGCGGGACTGGGGCAGCACGGTCTGGCTGTATGAAAACGAATTTCATGTCGCCCTGCTGCCGCCGCAAATTGCGGCAGTAGCGGGCACAGCCGGCGAAATTCTGCTGCCTCCGCTGCTTGCCCTGGGGCTGTTTGGCCGCTTCGGTGCGCTGGGGCTGTTTGTGGTCAACGCGGTGGCGCTGCTGTCGTACATGTATGCCTTGCAGCCCCCCGCCATTCTGATGCATGTGATCT
>CALBRU010000055.1 GCA_937927695.1 uncultured Thiomonas sp.
ATGATGCCGCGTGAGAAGAGCACCGCCGAGAACATCGAGGTGAGAATGCCCAGCACGTGCACTACGGCAAATCCGCGAATGGCGCCCGAGCCGAAGATCAGCAGCGCGACGCCGGCAATCAGCGTGGTGACGTTGGAGTCGAAGATGGTCGCCCAGGCCCGCTCGTAGCCGTGGAAAATGGCGTTTTGCGGACTGGCGCCGTTGCGCAGTTCCTCGCGGATGCGTTCGTTGATCAGCACGTTCGAGTCGATGGCCATGCCCAGCGCCAGCGCCATGGCGGCGATGCCGGGCAGGGTGAGCGTGGCCTGCAGCATGGACAGCACCGCCACCAGCAGCAGCAGGTTGACCGCCAGACCGATGGACGACACCACGCCGAAAAACATGTAGTAGATCGACATGAAAATGACGATGGCGACGAAGCCCCAGGTCACCGAATGGAAGCCCTGGCTGATGTTCTGCTGGCCCAGGCTGGGGCCGACGGTGCGCTCTTCGATGATGTTCATCGGCGCGGCCAGGGCGCCTGCGCGCAGCAGCAGCGCGGTGTCGTTGGCCTCCTGCACGGTCATGTGGCCGGAGATCTGCACCCGACCGCCGGCGATTTCGCTGCGGATCACCGGCGCGGTGATGATTTCGCCGCGGCCGCGGTCGAACAGAATCATGGCGGTGCGCTTGCCCACGTTCTCCCGCGTGACTTGCTGGAAGATGCGCGCGCCCTTGGAGTCGAGGGTGAGGAACACGGCGGGCTCGTTGGTCTGCTGGTCGAAGCCGGGTTGGGCGTCGGTGAGGTTGTCGCCGGTCAGCAGCACGTCGCGCTTGACCACCAGCTTGCCGCCATCGCGGTCAGGAAAAATCTGGTCGCCGGCGGGCAGCGGGCCCTGCCCGGCCAGCGCGGCCTGGGCTGCGGCGCTATCGTCCACCATGCGTACTTCGAGTGAGGCGGTGCGACCCAGAATATCCTTGGCCCGGGCCACGTCCTGAATACCGGGCAGTTCGACCACCACGCGGTCGCGACCCTGTTGCTGGATGATGGGCTCGGCCACGCCGAGTTCGTTGATGCGGTTGTGCAGGGTCTGGATGTTCTGCTTGATGGCGTAGTCTTCTTCCTGCGACACGGCGGCAGGCGTCAGACTGGCGCTGAGGCTGTTGGGGCCTGCGGGCGCTTGCGGGGCCAGCTGCAAATCGGGATGCTGGCGGGCGATGAGTTCCTTGGCGGCATTCAGCGCGCTGGCATCGACAAAGACGCCCTCAATGGTGTCGCCCACGCGTTCGAGTTTGGTGTAGCGCGCGTCCTTGTCGCGCAGGTCGCGGCGCAGCTCGCCGGAAATCGAGTCGAGCTTTTTGTGCACCGCCGCCTGCATGTCCACCTGCAGCAGGAAATGCACGCCGCCGCGCAGGTCGAGACCGAGATACATGGGATTGGCGTTGAGCGCCGTCAGCCACGCGGGCGAACGCGACAGCAGATTGACCGCGACCACATACTGCGGATTAGTGGGGTCGGGATTGAGCGCCTTGGCCAGCACATCGCGCGCCTTGAGTTGCACGCTGGTGTTGCTGAAACGGTAATTCACCGTGCTGCCGTTGAAATCGGCCGAATCGGGCTTGAGGTTAGCCGCGCCCAGAATCTGCTCGCCCTTGAGCAACAGGGCGTTGTCCACCTTGCCGCCGTTGGTGCTTGAAATCTGCACTGAGGGCGATTCGCCGTACAGATTGGGCAGCGCATACACCACGCCAACCACCAGCACGACGACCATGATGAGATATTTCCACCAGGGATAGCGATTCATGACAACAACCTCGTTTCACCCGCCGATCCGGCGCAGGTTCAAATAAAAAACCCGAGCAAGCGGGGCCTGCACGGTTGGGCCCGCGACGGCGCGGGCCGGTAGTGACGCATGGACGCGCTCAGACGCCGCTCTTGATTGTGCCCTTGGGCAGCACCATGGTCACCGCGCTGCGCTGTAGCTGCACCTCAGTATTGGCGGCGATTTCCAGCGTGACATAGTTGTCGTTGATTTTGCTGATCTTGCCCACGACGCCACCCGTGGTCACCACTTCGTCGCCCTTGGCCAGCGCGGCCAGCATGGCGCGCAGTTCCTTTTGCTTTTTCATCTGCGGACGCAGCATGACGAAGTACAGGATGACGAACATCACGATGATGGGCAGCAGGCTCATCAGGGTGGAACCTGCACTGGGTGCGGGGGCAGCGGCTTGCGCGTGGGCAACAGAAATAAGGTTCATGGGGAAGTTGGAACGGTGGATTTCATCGGCATCCTGGCTCGTGGCCAGGGTCGGTTAGCCGCGTATTGTCGCAAAGCTGAGACCTGATGCAGAAAATTCTTTGAAATCCCGCTGGCGCGGCACACGCTGGCTCCATGCAAACCCCATAACATGTCCGTTTTCCTTGAAAGACCTTGCACCATGAAACGTCTGCGCATTGGCATCGTTGGCGGCACCGGCTACACCGGGGTGGAACTGTTGCGGCTGCTGGCCCGCCACCCCCAGGCCGAGCTGGCCGCCATCACCTCGCGCAAGGAAGCGGGCACTCCGGTGGCCGATATGTTCCCCAGCCTGCGCGGGCACGTCGATCTCGCCTTCACCACGCCTGACGACGCGCCGCTGCACACCTGCGACATCGTCTTTTTCGCCACACCGCATGGGGTGGCCATGGCCCAGGCCCGGAGACTGCTCGATGCCGGGGTGCGCCTTATCGATCTGGCGGCCGACTTCCGCCTGCAAAACCTGACCGAGTTCACCCAGTGGTACGGCATGGAGCACGCCTGCCCCGATCTGCTGCAAGAAGCGGTTTACGGCCTGCCGGAATTGCACCGCGAGGCCATTGCCAAGGCCCGTATCGTCGCCAATCCCGGCTGCTATCCCACCACGGTGCAGCTGGGCTTTGCTCCCCTGCTGCGCACCCCCGGCCTCGTGGAGGCCACCCACCTCATGGCCAACTGCGCCTCGGGGGTTTCGGGCGCGGGCCGCAAGGCGGAAATCGGCCTGCTGTTCAGCGAAGCTTCGGACAATTTCAAGGCCTATGGCGTCAAAGGGCACCGGCATGGGCCTGAAATCAACGAACAACTGCGCCGCATCGCGGATGTCGCGCCCGGCAGCAGCGCGGTCGACTGCCTGTTCGTGCCGCATCTCACCCCCATGATTCGCGGCATGCATGCCACCTTGTCGGCTCGCCTCACGCCCGCCGGGCAGGCCCTCGACCTGCAGGCGCTGTACGCCTCGTTCTATGCAAAGGAGCCCTTCGTCGATGTGCTGCCCCCGGGCAGTGCGCCTGAAACCCGCTCGGTGCGCGGCGCCAATACCCTGCGGCTCGCAGTGCACAAGCCGCGCCCCGATATGGCCGTGATCCTGGTCGTTCAGGACAACCTCACCAAAGGCGCCTCGGGCCAAGCGGTGCAGAACATGAATGTGATGTTCGGCCTGCCCGAAAACATGGGGCTGGACGGGCTGGCGGTATTGCCCTGATTTTTGCCGTAAACCCGCAGACGGGAACAAGGTCTTGCGCGGCACTAAAATTGACTCAACTTAAAGGAGTACCCCATGAGCGCCATGCTTGATACCGCCCCCACCGCCGAAATGGCCGCCCCGCCCGACCCCCTGCTGTTCACCGACAGCGCTGCGGCCAAGGTCAAGGAACTGATCGACGAGGAAGGCAACAATGACCTGAAGCTGCGCGTGTTCGTGCAAGGCGGCGGCTGCTCCGGCTTTCAATACGGCTTCACGTTCGACGAAGCGGTGAACGAAGACGACACGCAGATGGTGAAAAACGGCGTCACCCTGCTGATCGACGCCATGAGCCTGCAATATCTGGCGGGCGCCGAGATCGACTACAAGGACGGCCTCGAAGGCGCCCAGTTCGTCATCAAGAACCCGAACGCCACCACCACCTGCGGCTGTGGCTCGTCGTTTTCGGTTTGAGCGAACGCTTTCTGCTAGCTTAAAAACGCCCTGAAACCGCCTTTGAAGGCGGTTTTTTGGTGTCAAGCCGGATAGACCGCCCCGAGCACCCGTGGGCCAGCGGCCCCGGTGACGGCGGGCAGGTTGCCCGGCAGTTCCGACAAAGTTTGCTGCGCCAGCCAGGCGAAGGCGGCGGCTTCGACCTGTTCGGCGGGAATGCCGCTGTCGTCGCTCGGGCGGCATGTCACGCTGGGGAGCGCCTGCTGCAGGCGGCGCAGCAGATCGGTGTTGCGAGCGCCGCCGCCACAGATCACCAGTTCGCAAACGCCGGGCATGGCGCGCAGCAAGGCCTCGGCCACGCTGTGCGCGGTCAATGCCGCCAGCGTGGCCTGCACATCCCGGGGCGAAGCTTGGGCCGCATGAGCCGACAGATGGCGTTCGAGCCAGGCCGGATGAAAGTCGTCGCGCCCGGTGCTTTTTGGGGCGGCACGCGAGAAGTAGGGATCGGCCAGAAATTGCGCGAGCAAATCCGCCCGAACCGCGCCGCCCGCCG
>CALBRU010000056.1 GCA_937927695.1 uncultured Thiomonas sp.
GGTCGGGCACCTTGACCGACAGCACGCAGGTCAGGCCCTCGCGCATGTCGTCGCCGCTGATCTCGACCTTGGCCTTTTTCGCCAGCTCGTTGTCGTCGATGTATTTGTTCATCACCCGCGTCATCGCCGCGCGCAGGCCGGTGAGGTGAGTGCCTCCGTCGCGCTGCGGAATGTTGTTGGTGAAGCACTGCACGGTTTCAGCGTAGCCGTCGTTCCACTGCATGGAGACTTCCACGCTGATGGTGCTGCCCACTTCAGAAGCTTTTTCCGCCTGGGCATAAAAAATATTGGGGTGCAGCACGCTCTTGCCGCGATTGATGTATTCGACGAAGCCTTTCACCCCGCCGGAAAAGGCGAAGTTCTCTTCCTTGCCCTGGCGCTCGTCGACCAGGCGGATCTTGACGCCGTGGTTGAGGAAGGACAGCTCGCGCAGACGCTTGGCCAGCACTTCGTAATGAAAATCGACGGTGGTGAAAATCTCGGCATCGGGCAGGAAGTGAACCTCGGTGCCGCGCTTGTCGGTCTTGCCGGTAATTGGTGCGACGGACACTTCCACGCCATCGATCATCTGCGTCTGCCGGTTTTGCAGCGCACCTCGAACGAATTCGAGGGTATGCACCTCGCCGTCGCGCCGCACCACGAGGCGCAGCGATTGCGACAGGGCGTTGACACAACTAACTCCGACCCCGTGCAGACCCCCCGAAACCTTGTAGCTGTTCTGGTTGAACTTGCCGCCGGCGTGTAGCTCGGTGAGGGCGATTTCGGCCGCGCTGCGCTTGGGCTCGTGCTTGTCGTCCATTTTCACCCCGGTCGGGATGCCGCGGCCGTTGTCGGTCACGCTGATGGAGTTGTCGGAGTGGATGGTGACAACGATGTCATCACAGAACCCCGCCAGAGCTTCATCGATGGAGTTATCGACGACTTCGAACACCAGATGGTGCAGGCCGGTGCCGTCTGAGGTGTCGCCGATGTACATGCCGGGACGTTTGCGCACCGCTTCGAGTCCCTCCAGGATTTGAATGGAATTTTCGCTGTAGCTGTCGTTCTTCGGTTCGTTCATCAGACACTTTCAAAAACGGATTCCATGCAGCTGCATGGAAAAATCGACGCGGTAAGGCAAGATGCGGCCGCATGCGGGGAAAAAATAAAACACTGCTCTAGAGCCCCGGCTCAGATGCGCATGGGCATGACCACGTACTTGAAATTGGGTTCGTCGGGCATGGTGAACAAGGCGCTGCTGTTGCCGTCGAGCAGTTCGAGACGAATCTGGTCGGAGGGCATATTGGCCAACGCATCGATGAGGTAGGCGATGTTGAAGCCGATCTCGATGACATCACCGCCGTAATCGACATCGATTTCTTCCTGCGCTTCTTCCTGTTCGGCGTTGATGGAAGTCAGCCGCAATAGCCCTGGTTCGAGGTTGACGCGCACGCCTTTGAACTTGTCATTGGTGAGAATGGCCACGCGCTGCAGCGCCGCCTGCAAGGTGGTGCGCTCGACCTGCAGCATATTGCGGTGGCCCTTGGGCACGACGCGCTGGTAATCAGGAAACTTGCCTTCGATGAGCTTGCTGGTGAATTCCAGCCCGTCCATGGTCAAGCGCGCTTGATTGCTGGCCAGGGCGATATCGATCATGGCGTCGTCTTCATCGCTGAGCAGGCGGCTGAGTTCGAGCACGGTCTTGCGCGGCAGAATGATTTCGCGCCGCTCCACCGCCTTTTCTAGCGGGGCGGAGGCCAGGGTCATGCGGTGACCGTCGGTGGCCACCAGATGCATCTGCTGCCCATCGGCCACCCACAACATGCCGTTGAGGTAGTAGCGGATATCGTGCTGCGCCATGGCGAAGTGGGTCAGGCCGAGCAGGCGCTTGAGCAACTTTTGCGGCAGGCGCAGGGCGTGGTCACTGAAATCGGTTGCAGCGCGTACCAGCGGAAAGTCCTCAGCCGGCAGGGTTTGCAGGCTGAAGCGACTTTTGGCGGCCCGAACCGTCATCTTGCCGTCTGACCATTCCAGCGTCACATTGCCTGGACTGGCCGCGCGCAGGATATCGAGCAGTTTGCGCATATTGACGGTAATGGCGGCGTCTTCCGCACTGGTCTGTACCGCCTCGCCCGTTTGCAGACGGATCTGCACTTCCATATCGCTGGTGATGAACAGCGTGCCATTCGCATTGTGCTGGATGAGCACATTGGCGAGGATGGGCAGGGTTTGGCGGCGTTCGACGATGCCCGCTCCCTGTCCGAGCAGTTTGAGCAGTTCATCACGGGAAGACGTCAATCTGTTCATTCTTTCTTTTCCTTTATTCAGAATAGGACTGATAGTAAGGGTCGGCCTGTGTTGTGGATAAGACAAAAAACGCTGTATTCATGCGGTTTGCGCAGCAGCCGGTGTCTGTGGACAAGCGGCCTCGAGCGCAAGGACGGTTTGGAACAACTTGACCGAAAACGCACTCGACCCCGACTTATCCAGAAACTCTTCACACACTACACAACGACTTGTTCATTTTGGGGAGGAGGACGCTAAAACTGATTCGGCTTCAGGCTTTGAGGGTTTGCTCGAGCACATGGAGCTGTTGGTTGAGTTCCTGCAGTTTGATGCGCTCCTGCCCGATTTTGCGCACCGCATGCAGCACCGTGGTGTGATCGCGCCCCCCGAACAGCTCGCCGATTTCCGGAAGGCTTTTATGCGTCAGCTCCTTGGCGAGATACATGGCGATCTGGCGTGGGCGGGCGATGCTGGCGGGGCGTTTTTTGGAATACATATCGGCCACCTTGATCTTGTAGAAGTCGGCCACGGTTTTCTGGATGTTTTCGACCGACACTTGTCGATTTTGCAGCGAGAGCAGATCTTTGAGCGCCTCCTTGGCCAGTCCGATCGACACGTCCTGGCCGCTGAAGCGGGCGTAGGCCAGAATTTTGCGCAGCGCGCCCTCGAGTTCACGCACATTCGAGCGCACGTTCTTGGCAACAAAAAACGCCACTTCTTCTGGCAGATTGGCCAGTTCGGCATCGGCCTTGCGCAGCAGAATGGCCACGCGCATTTCCAGCTCGGGCGGCTCGATGGCCACCGTGAGGCCCGAATCGAAGCGCGACACCAGGCGCTGATCCATCTCACGCAGTTCCTTGGGGTAAGTGTCGCTGGTGAGAATGATCTGCGAGCGTTTGGTGATCAGCGCCTCGAAAGCGTAGAAAAACTCTTCCTGCGTCTTGTCTTTGCCAGCGAAAAACTGCACATCGTCGATCAGCAGCAGGTCGAGCGAGTGGTAGTAGCGCTTGAATTCCTCGAAGGCCTTGCGCTGGTAGGCGCGCACCACTTCGCTCACGAACTGCTCGGCCTGCAGGTAACGAATGCGGGCGCCCGGCTGTTGCGCAAGCAGGGCGTTGCCGACCGCGTGCATGAGGTGGGTCTTGCCGAGACCGACACCGCCGTAGATGAACAACGGGTTGTAGGAGCGCCCGGGGTTTTCCGCGACTTGAATGGCCGCGGCGCGTGCAAGCTGGTTGGCCTTGCCGGTAACCAGGGTTTCGAAGCTGAGCATGGGGTTGAGGCGCGAGCGCTCCAGGGCATCGGCTTCTGCGGCATCTCTCGCGGCGTTGCTCACGCCGTCGAGACCGGTCAACTGCTGGGGCGTGGCGTTGTCGGCGGAAGGTGTCGCTTGTCCTAGTCCAGATGTGGAGCTTGCCCCATTGCCGGACTGCAAACCCTGCGCCCCGCTGTGATGCATGGCGGCGCGTGCTGGCGCTTTCTGCACAATGAAATCGACCTGCACAGGGTGGCCTACGATGGCGCTGAGCGACTCGGTGATGCGCGCGCCATACTGTGAGCGCAACCAGTCGAGCTTGAAGCGGTTGGGAACGTGCAGAATGGCGGTGCTGCCATCCTCGCTCCAGATGGGGGAGGACAGCGGCTTGATCCAGGCGGCGAATTGCTGATCGGGGATGACCGTGGCCAGCTGGGCGCAGCACAGCTGCCAGGATTGTTCTTGTGTCATGCAGATACGGCGAAAGAGACGAGTTCCAGAAGGCGCTGGCTCAACGGTAGCCGGTTAAAGAACCGGGCTGCGGAACCGGTCTGCGCGCCTTGAGGGAGAGATGAAAAATTTTCTAGGCAATTTTCAGGACATTCGACATTCAGCCGGGGGCTGAATTGGCTTCCACAGGGGCGTTGGCCGCCTGCTGAGCTCTGTCGAAAAGGCCGTTGATGGTCACACTTTGGAAAGCGCTCAGTTTAACTCCACAGTGCAAGTTATCCACAGACGGAACAGGCAATTTTTCTTGGGGCCGGGGGCTTGCGCTGGAGGGCGCATTTGAGGCGGATGGTCGTTGGTTATGAATGCCGTTTGGAAGGTC
>CALBRU010000057.1 GCA_937927695.1 uncultured Thiomonas sp.
GCTGCAGCGTCGCGGCCGGCTGTGCCGCCGGGCGCACGGCCTGCCCGTTCTGCGCTACGACCAGCGGGCGCACGCCGCCCTCGCGGTAATGCGGGTACATGCGGTTGGACAGCATGAGCTTGATGCGCTCGAGCTGATGCATCACCAGGCGCACGCGCTGATTCAGGGCGTTGAAGGCCACCAACCCGAGCACGGCGATGAACAGGCCCGCTGCCGTGGCCAGCAGCGCCTCGCCCACACCGCCGGTGACGGCTTGCGTGGCCGCCCCCGGGTTGGAGAGCGCCGAGAAGGTGTTGAACATGCCGATGATGGTGCCCAGCAGACCGAGCAGCGGTGCCAGGGTGACGATGGTGTCGAGCATCCACAGCCCGCGGTCGATGCGCGGGGCCTGGTCCATCACCGCTTCTTCCAGCCGGTCGGTGAAGTGATCGAGCGGGTCGGCCAGATCATGCTGCAGAGCCACGGCGACCACCTGCGCCGCGGGCGAGTCGGCGTCATCGTCCACCTTGGCCTTGAGCTGCTTCACGTCCACGTGCGCGTGGCTCTTGAGCTCGCGGATCCAGCCTTTGGCCGAGGCCAGCATGCGCGAAATCGCCCAGAAGCGCTCCACGCTGACGGCCAGCGCGACAAACAACAGCAAGGCCATGATGTAGAGAATCCCGCCCGAGGTCTGGGCCAGGTGGGTGAGGGTGTCGAGGGACATGATCTAACTCCAGGGATGAACTGAAAAACCGAACAACTTAGCCGGGGTTCGTGACACTGTCACGAACCCCGCGATCACAGCGGCATTACTGGAACGGCACCGAGAAATTGACCATGAAACTGCGACCCGCGTTGGTGTAGAACAGCGGCACGTTGCCGCCTGTGTACCCCGCCAGGGAGTTGATCTTGGTGTTGTTGGTCAGGTTGAACAGTTGCAGGCCGATCTTGGTTCCATGCGGCAGGAAGGAAGCATCTTGCACCGTGTAGTTGACCGCAGCGTTCAGAATGGTGCTCGACGGAATCTGATAGATGCCTGCCGGGTTTCCATTAGCGTCGACGCCAATGTCACCATAGTTGGAGCCGATGTACTTGGCGATCAGCGAGGCATACCACGCGCCGCGGTTGTAGATCACCCCGGCAGCCCCAGTGGTCTTGGGCACGCCGGCCAGTTGCAGGCCGTCGCTGTCTTGTTTGGCCTGGTTGTAGGCGGCGTTGCCATACAGGCTGATACCGCTGCCGACGTAATAGGTGGCCTCCATCTCCGCGCCCCGGTATTTCACGCCGCCAGCGTTGTAGAAATACTTCTGCCCTGCCACGGTGCGTGACTGAACCAGATTGGTGAAGTCGATGTTGTAGAGATCGCCGCTGAGGGTGAGGGCTTTGGATCGCCAGGTGGTGCCAACCTGATAGTTGGTGGTCTGCTCCGGCTCCACGGCGCTGGCGCCGGTTTGCGGATTGGGGATGTAGAACAGGTTTTCGTTGGGCGCCAGATAGCCTTTGGCCACCTGTGCATACGCACTCCAGTTGGGAGCAATGGCGTAGTGCAGTTCGACGGCGGGGAGCACCTTGCTCCAGGTCTGGGTGTAGTCCAGCGGTTTTTTGCTCTTTTGCTCGATTGGGGCGTTGTCGTGGCGCTGGAACCAAGCGTACTTCAGTCCGCCGCGCAGTTGCAACTGGCTGGTGAGGTTCCAGTCGTACTGAATGTAGGGCTGTGCGGTGGTGAAGGTGCCGTTGATCAGGCGATCCACCGCTTTGCTGATGCCGTTGGGATAGGTGCCGCTGGCGTTCCAGGCCTGGTTATCGGAAAAGTCGATTTCCGAGTTGTAGCGGTGATAGGTCTGGTAATTCAGCCAAAGTCCGTAGTGCAGTGTGCCTGGCCCGAAGGTCTGGTGCATGCGCAGCAGATCGCCCCAGTTGCGATAGTTCAGGTACATGTGCTGGCCGGGAATATTGTTGGCGCCGTTGATGGTGCCATTGGGCGTATCCGCCCCTGCAGGGAAGGTGCCGTCAGGGTTGAGGCAGTTGACTTGGCCGTAGTCGCAGCCGCCGCCGTTGGGGTCAAGGCCGTTCCAGCCACTGTGGTAGTAAGCGTAGGTGTAGAGCTTGTTATCGATCTGCACATCGCCCACGCTGGTTTTCAAGCCCAGGTATTCGAAGTCGCTCTGAAAGTCGTCGTAGTTGTAGCCGGTATAGGCCTGGCTTTGCGGGTTGCTGCTCAGGCCGTAGTTCGGGCCGAACTTTTGGATCTGCCCTGGCAAGGTGCTGGTGTAGGGATATTTGCTCACCGAGACATAAGGGGCGGAAGTGGCGCCGACGATGGCCGCGTTGCCGCCACTGTTGCGGTTGACCATGGAGACGAAGGTCAGCAGCGAGTTGTCGCCGACGGGTCTTTCCGCCTTGATGAACAGGTTTTTGCGTTGTGTGCTGGCGCCGCTTAAATACCCGTCGCTCTTGAGTTGGCGGTAGTCGATGAAAGCGCGCATGTCGCCGTAGTTCTTCATCACCCCGGTATCGAACTCGGCTCCGAGCAGCGCGGTGCCGAAGCTGCCAAAGCTGCCATAGAGCGTGGTCTGCGGCTTGTCCAGAGGCTCTTTGGTGAGCAATGAAATGGTGCCGCCAAACGTGGCGTAGCCGATGGTGGAGGCATTGCCCGGGCCGCGATCGACAATGATTTGGCCGATGTCCTGCGGCATGAAATATTCCGCCGAGTGGTGGGTGAAGTCGTTCGAGTCGCCCACCGGAATGCCGTCCCAGGTCAGGTTGTACTGTCCGTCCTGAAATCCGCGGATCGACAGCCCCTTGCTGTTGCCCAGACCCGGGCCGTTGGGCTCGATGTCCACCACGCTGGGGGCGATGCTGACGATGTCGCTGTAGTTGGCCGTCGCGGCCTGGGTGTTTTCGATGTAGTGTTTGTTGATGATGGACTGCGGCTGCCCGGCTTTGAGCGAGCCTTGTGTGGGCGCCTGGTGCGGCGCGCTTTCCTGCTTGGCTTTTTCGCGCTCGGCAGCGGTCTGGCCGCTTCCTTGCGCCCCCGCCTGCACTGTGCCCAGACTCTCGGGAGAGGTCTGCGCGTGGGCTGCGGCAAATGGCACGGCGAGCAGGGCGGCCAGGACGGACTGGGTGAGTCGCGATGGCTTGAAGGTGGGTCGATGGCGAGACATGACTGATTGCTCCCTTGGGCGGTGGCGGGTGGGTTGACGAAAGCTGTCATTCCATTCCTGCGACATGTCCGCGGGGTTGCAAGAACCTGTCTGAATCCTGTCCTACTGCGCCAAAGATGTAAACAAATCTTGACAGTGCGAATGCTTCTCTTCACGGCATCGAGGACGCCTTGGCCCAGCGATACCCCGCGCCATGCACGGTTTGCACACGGTCATGCAGATCATGCGGACGAAGGTGCCGACGCAGGCGAGCCACCGCGGTGTGCACGGTGTCGGCGTGCGCGCGTGCGGGAATGTCCATGGCCAATCGCAGCTCTTGTGGGCTCAGGATATCGCCCGGCCGTGCGCCCAGAGCCCACAACAGCAGAAACTGCTGCGAGGGCAGGCTGAGGCAATGATCCCGGATGCGGAGCGTCCGGGTTTGTCCGTCGAGCTCCAGAAGGGGTGCCAGCTGGATGCGGTCTCCAGCCAGCGGCGCGAGGCGTTCACGCAGGCGAGCGAGCTGGGCGCGTATGAGCTGCGGTGGACTGTCGATCGGCAGCAGGGCATCGGCGCCCGCCTTTAGCGCAGCCATGGCGCCGGGAGAGGCGCAGTCTGGCAAAAAGGCGATGACTCGGGACGTTTGACCTCCGAGAGGATGTCGCAGGCGCATCAGCCAGTTGGTCAATTCATGCACGTCCTCGCCGCTGACAGCCAGTACCGCCCAGGCGTCACCTACTTTGAGCCGCCGTAGGGCCTCATCGGCATCGACAGGCTGGCTGTTCCTGTCCTGGCAGGGTGAGGGGGCTGAGGCGAATTGAAGCGATAGAACAGAATGTTTGATCGGCACGATCTGGGCAGGTGGTCCGCTGATGAGAGTCAAGTGTGCGTAACAGTTTTGACAAAAGCGTGACGGGTCGGCCCACTATCATGCGCCGCGATGAAACTCAGCGCCCAAGCCAATCTCTATGCCCTCGGCGCCATTGCCCTGTGGGCAACGCTCGCTACCCTGGGGGTGGCGCTTTCTCAGGTGCCGGCCTTCGCGCTGACCGGGTTGGCACTGATCATCGGCAGCGTGCCGACGTGGGGCCATTGGCGGCAGTGGCGCGTGTCTCGCGCGGCGTTGGCGTTGGGCGTTTATGGCCTGTTCGGATTCCATTTCCTGTTGTTCATCGCCTTGCGCCATGCGCCGCCGGTGCAGGCCAATCTGGTGAATTACCTCTGGCCCTTGTTCATCGTGGTGCTGGCGCCGCTGCTCTTGCCCGGGGTGCGCCTGCGGTTGGCCCATGTGCTGGCGGCCGGTCTGGGTTTTCTGGGTGCGGGGCTGGCGATTCTGGGCGGTCACTCGTTAGAGGCGGCCTGGGCCTGGGGCTACCTTCCGGCCTTGGGATCGGCGCTGATCTGGGCCACGTTCTCGCTGGGTAGCCGCCGTATGGCGCAGTCGGGCAAAGGGTTTCCCACGGCGGCGCTGGGCTTGTTCGGCCTGATTTCGGGCCTGCTCGCGCTGGGGTGTCATGTCTGGCTGGAGCCGCCCCTGCACCTCGGTCTGCGCGATGGTTTGCTGATTGTGGTGATGGGGCTGGGCCCCCTGGGCGGCGCCTTTTTGTTGTGGGACCGGGCGCTGAAACTGGGTGATCCGCGCACCATCGGAGTGTTGAGCTACCTCACGCCCTTGGCGTCGACCCTGCTGCTGATTGCCGTGACCGGGCGGGCGCTGACAGTCTGGATCGGTCTGGCAACGGTGCTGATCGTCGGCGCTGCGTTGTTGGCCATGCGGGTGAAAGACTGAGTTTTTTCATCAGGCGGCGTGATTTTTGGCTGGCCACACAGGCCGACCTCGATGCGCTCACCGCAGATCGGCAACTACAGGCAACTACCTTACGCGCAAGCTGGGGTTGCTAGGAGCCTGTCGGGCTTGAGGATCGCGGGCTGCAAAAGGGCGGTGCGGCGCCCTGGTGCAGCGGCTTTT
>CALBRU010000058.1 GCA_937927695.1 uncultured Thiomonas sp.
ATCTCCTTGCGGTGCGGCAGATAGAAATATTCGTCACACCACGCCTTGAAGCGCGGATAGTGGTCTTCGCCAAACGGCGCAAGCGCGGCCTGGCAGGTGCGGTGAAAGTGGCGGGCGTCGTCTTCGAAGCCGTAATAAGGCGTGAGATCCATGCCGCCGCCGAACCAGGCCACCGGCGCCTGGCCTTCGGGCTCGGCCATGAGCATGCGCACATTCATATGCACCGTCGGCACATACGGGTTGGTTGGGTGGAACACCAGCGAAATGCCCAGGGCCTCAAACGGTGCTCCCGCCAGTTCGGGCCGGTGCTGCGTGGCCGAAGGCGGCAGCTTGGGGCCGCGCACATGCGAAAAGTTGCAGCCGCCGCGTTCCAGCAAGCCGCCAAACTCGATCAGACTGCTGATGCCTTCGCCCTGCAAAGGTGAATCGGCCGGGCGCGTCCATGTATCGCGGCGAAAGGGCTGGCCGTCTGCGGCTTGAAGCGCTTCGAGGATGCGGGCCTGGAGATCGAGAAGGTAAGAGCGGACCTGTTCGGTTTGCATAGCGGCGGTTTGCATGACAGTAAAGCCCGCGCCATGCGCCAGGCTCATTTCAGAAGGTCACAATTCTTTCACGATCGCAGCTCGCAGATGCGCGAAACAAAAGCGCAAAACAAAAGCCCAGACAGGAGTCCGGGCTTGGGGGATTTGTGGACCGAAGGAGGATCGAACTCCCGACCTCTGCATTGCGAACGCAGCGCTCTCCCAGCTGAGCTATCGGCCCGAAAGCGAAATCATAACCGACGCCGGAAAGCGGGATCGATTGCCGGGGGTGGGGCGATTGGTAACGAACGGTATCTCAGGTGGTGAGGTGCGACTTCCCGGCCTACCATCGAGTCGTCATAAATCCGTATTCGAACCCGGTGGGGTGGGATGATGCGTTACGACGCTGCGGTGCTCGACCGCCAATTCAACAATCGTGAGCTGGTGCCCGACTGGGCCGACTATCTCGCGCGCTGGAAGCGCGACTCGCAGGAGGCGCGGTTGAACTGGCCCTGCCTGCTCGATCTGCCGTATGGCGATTCGATTGCGCAGACGCTGGACTGGTTCGCTCCGGCCGCAACGGGGTTGGCGCCGTGTTTGGTGTTCATCCACGGGGGCTGGTGGCGTTCGCTGGACAAGGCCGATCACAGTTTCGTCGCGCCGCCGTTCGTGGCGCGCGGGGTGCATGTGGTGGTGGTGAATTACGCGCTTGCTCCCGGGGCGCCGTTGCAGCAGATCGTGGGCGATGTGGTGCAGGCGCTGGCGTGGGTCTGGCGCCGGGCGGAAGACTTTGGTGTGGATCGTTCGCGCATCGTGCTGGCGGGACACTCTGCCGGTGCGCATCTGGCGGCCATGATGCTGGCCTGTCGCTTCGATTGGTACGGCGACGATCTGCCGGCCCAGATTCCGGCAGGGGCTCTCGCGTTGTCGGGGGTGTACGACCTGGAGGCGGTGCGCAAGACGGCGTTTCTGCAGCGCGACCTGAAGCTTACGCAACATTCGGCGCGGGCGATGTCGCCGGCATGGTTGCCTCCCGCCGGGCCGGCTGCACTGGCCTTGGCGGTGGGCGCTGACGAGTCTGAGGCTTTTCACGCGCAGGCCCGGTTGATGCACCGCCACTGGCCCGGATCGGGCAAGACGCTGGTCGTTCCGGGCGCGCATCATTTTTCGGCGCTGGACGCGCTGGCGCAGCCGGGGTCTGTGTTGCACAGCCGTCTGTGGGATCTGATCGGGACGCGAGAGCGCGAGCGCGTGAGTGAAACTGCCGACGCTGCCAACACAGCGCAAGACCTCACTCCGGCCGATTGAGCCCGTCCTGTTGCGACTCCAGCACCCGCAACAGGCTGGAGGTGTCGTCCCGTCCCCAGCCCGATTGCATCAGCGCTTCGAGCTGGCGCTGCACCTGTTCCAGTGCGGGCAGATGCAGCCCGACGGCCTGGGCCGACGCGGCGATCAGGCCGAAGTCCTTGGCGTGCAGTCGGGCTTCGATGCCCGCGGCGAAATCGCGCTGCGCCATTTTCGGGCCCATCAGATCCAGCATGCGGCTGCCGGCAAAACCTGTGGAAATGGCGCCGAGCACCGCGTGGGCGTCCACGCCTTGCCGCGTGGCATAAAGCAAAGCCTCGGCGATGGCTTCGATGGTGACGACCTGAATGAGTTGATTGCAGGCCTTGGCCACCTGGCCGCTGCCGCTGGGCCCGACGTGGCGCACGTTTTGGCCGAGGGCGCGCAGCAAGGGCAGGGCGCGGGCGAAAACCCCGGCATCGCCGCCGACCATGATGCTCAGGCTGGCTTGCTTCGCGCCCCGCACGCCGCCCGACACGGGGGCGTCGAGAAAATGCAGCCCGGCGGCCTGCAGTGCCTGCCCGATTTCACGCGCGCCTTCCGGTGAGATGGTGCTGTGGTCGATGCACACCGCGCCGGACCGTGCGCCATGCACAGCGCCTTCCGGTCCGCACAGCACGTTGCGCACGTCTTCGGTCGAGGTGACGTTGGTGAAAATGAACTCGGCGCCGCACGCGGCCTGCGCAGGGCTGGAGCAGAGCTGAACGCCTAACCCGGCCGCGGCAGCCCGGCTGCTGTCGCTGCGAGCATAGGCTTTGGCGCGGCAGCCCAGTTGCAGCAAATGGCCCAGCATGGGCGCACCCATGGCACCCAGGCCGATGAAAGCAATTGAAGTCGTCATGTCGGGCAAGTTAGAGTTTGGTTTGTCTTTTGCTACGCCGCCTCAAAACATCGGCAAAGGTGGACGACAGGACGGGCAGCACAAGGAAAGATAAGGAAGGATAAGGAAGGCATAGGGGCCTTCTATAGACTGAATTGAAAGTGTCCATTGGACGTTCAGGGACGCGTTCTCTACAGTGTGCACTGCAACATAAATGAAGGTAAAACCTTCTTTACAAGGTCGGCGACAGCCGAACGTCAACAGCAACCTCAAGGAGTTTCACATGTCTTTGATCAACACTGAAGTCAAGCCTTTCAAGGCCACCGCTTTCCAGAACGGCAAGTTTTTCGACGTGACCGAAGCCAGCCTGAAGGGTAAATGGTCGGTTGTGGTGTTCTACCCCGCCGACTTCACCTTTGTCTGCCCGACCGAGCTTGAAGACCTGGCCGACAACTACGACACTTTCAAGGCACTCGGGGTGGAAATTTACAGCGTTTCGACGGATACGCATTTCGCCCACAAAGCCTGGCACGACACCTCAGAAGCGATCAAGAAGGTGAACTATCCGATGATCGGCGACCCGACCGGCGCGCTGACCCGCAACTTCGACGTGATGATCGAAGAAGAAGGCTTGGCTTTGCGCGGCACCTTCCTGATCAACCCGGAGGGCGTGATCAAGCTGTGCGAAATCCACGACAACGGCATTGGTCGCGACGCCAAGGAGTTGCTGCGCAAGGTGCAGGCCGCGCAGTATGTGGCCTCGCATCCGGGCGAAGTCTGCCCGGCCAAGTGGAAGGAAGGCGCGGCCACGCTCAAGCCTTCGCTGGATCTGGTCGGCAAGATCTGATTTTCAGCCCCTCGCCGCGCCTAACGCGGCGAGTCTGGCTCGGTAGTCCTTGGTTCAGGCAGCGTTCTCTTTGAATCCGGCACGCGGCGCACGTCGATCTGCCGGGCAAAGCAGCAGCCTATTCCTGCCCGACCCTCACCCGCATCCCGAAGGAGCACGCCATGCTCGACGACACCCTGCTTTCCCAACTCAAGGCTTACCTGGAGCGCGTCTCTCAGCCGTTCACGCTAGTCGCCTCTTTGGACGATAGCGAGAACGCGGCGCAGATGCGCACCCTGCTGGAGCAGATCGCGGGTCTCTCCGACAAGATTTCGGTGCGGTTCGACGGCGCCGACGCGCGGCGCCCGTCCTTCGCTCTGGAGCGTATCTCGGGCCCGGTGCAGCATCTGCGGTTTGCCGCGATTCCGCTGGGCCATGAGTTCACCTCGCTGGTGCTGGCGCTGCTGTGGACCGGCGGCCATCCGCCCAAGGTCGAACCCGAGACCCTCGAGGCGATTCGCCAGCTCGACGGCGACTATCGCTTCGAGGTGTATATGTCGCTGAGCTGCCATAACTGCCCGGATGTGGTGCAGGCGCTGTCGCTCATGGCGGTGTTCAACCCGCGCGTGCAAACGGTGGTGATCGACGGTGCGCTGTATCAGGGCGAGGTCGAGTCGCGGCAGATCATGGCGGTGCCCACGGTGTACCTGAATGGCGAACTGTTCGGCAGCGGGCGTATGGATGTGACCGAGATCGTCGCCAAGCTCGATGCTGGCTCTGCGCAGCGCGACGCCGCCAAGCTCAACGCCAAAGAGCCTTACGACGTGCTGATTGTGGGCGGCGGCCCGGCTGGCGCGGCTGCCGCGGTTTACGCGGCGCGCAAGGGTATTCGCGTGGGGCTGGCGGCCGAGCGTTTCGGCGGGCAGGTCAACGACACACTGGCGATCGAAAACTACATCTCGGTGCTGGAAACCGATGGCCCGAAATTCGGCATGGCGCTCCAAGCGCATGTGCGGCAGTACGGTGTGGAGATTCTCAATCAACAGCGCGCCGAAAAGCTCATTCCCGCTGAGCAGGAAGGCGGGTTGATCGGCGTGCAGTTTGCCCATGGTGGCCGCCTGCAGGCGCGCAGCGTCATCCTCTGCCCTGGCGCGCGCTGGCGCAATGTGTACGTGCCGGGCGAAGCCGAGTACCG
>CALBRU010000059.1 GCA_937927695.1 uncultured Thiomonas sp.
CGAGATAAGCTAGTGACTGGAGTTCAGACGTGTGCTCTTCCGATCTGTTGCGCAGCGGCGCCAGCATCAATAGGTCGGCTATGGGCAACAACAAGAGATCAAGCTTGCGGGGCGGCTTGCCGTTGTCTTTCGCCGCGCGCACCCTTTGGGCGATGGCCAGACTGGCGTCGAAAAAGCGGCGCTTGGGGGGTGCGGCATCGTCCATGCGCACGCGCACGTCGGTGAGCAGCGCTTCGAATACCCGGGGTGGGGCGAAGTAATAAGTCGGGCCGATTTCGTGCAGGTCAATCGCCACGGTCGAAGGCGATTCCGGGCAGTTCACCGTGTATCCGCAGACCAAATGCTGGGCGTAGGAAAAGATGTTCTGTCCGATCCAGGCCGGTGGCAGATAGGCGAGTACCTCTTCCTGTGGCCCAAGTCGGTCAAAGGCAGCACCGGCACGAGCGCGGTCGATCAAACTACCGTGCGTGTGCACAACCCCTTTGGGTTTACCGGTGGTGCCAGAAGTGAAGAAGAGTGCAGCCACGTCGTCTGTGCCGATGGACCGCACGGCGGCATCGAAGCCGCCAGAATGGTGAGTCCACCAGTCAGCGCCCTCGGTTTCAATCTGATCAAGACTGAGGAGGCAGGCCGCCTCGGCCTTTCTGAGCCCGCGCGGATCGTGATAAAGAATGTGCTGCAGAAATGGAAGCTGATCGCGGACGTCCAGCAGCTTGTCGACCTGCTCCTCGTTCTCCGCCACCGCGAGTTTCACCTCAGCGATTTGCAGTGGGTAGACCAACTCAGCTGCGACGGCGTCCTGGTAAAGCGGCGCGGGGATTGCGCCCAAACATTGAGCGGCCAGCATGGTGGCATAAAGGCGCGGCCGGTTCTCGCCAATGATTGCGATATGGTCGCCTCGGCTGACCCCCAATTTGGCAAGACCACCTGCAAGCTGCTGTACCCAGTCGAGCGCCCGATCCCAGGTGGTTTCCTGCCAGATGCCCAACTTCTTTTCGCGCCACGCGATTCCCTTGGGACGGATTCTGGCCTGCTCGCAAAGAAGCTGGGGGAATGTCCTCCCAGCGGAATGCGCATACTCCATGTCTCCTCCTTTGGCTACCGGGTAGACGGTGACAACCGAATGACAAAAACCCAGGTGAAATTACATTTTGAAACTGAGTGTATGTAGTTGTTTGGTGCATATTTGTCTTCCAGCTGACAATTCATCCAGAAAATGACTAGGGATTACACGGAGAGTGAAAGGTCGTGCGCTTGGATGCATGTCCTGACCGAGCACGAGCGAGAGCGGGTGCGTGGCTCCTTGCATCGGCAAAATGTTGATGCGGGTGCGATGATTTGTCACCGCGGCGATGAGGCGCGGTACTGGGTAGGTGTGCTGGACGGGCTGGTCAAGATTTCCTCGGTCTCGGTCAGCGGCAAATCTCTGACTTACACGGGTGTTGCGCCGGGCGGATGGTTCGGTGAGGGCACTCTGCTGAAGAACGAGCATTGGCGCTATGACGTCATTGCGTTGCGCAATAGCCATATCGGTCTGTTGCCGGCCGAGTGCTTTTTCTGGCTGTTGGACCGCAGTCTCGAGTTCAATCGGGTTATCGTCAACCAACTCAACGAGCGGCTCGGACAGTTCATAGGCCAGCTCCAAATTGACCGACTTTCAGGCGCAGATGAACGGGTTGCCCGTACGGTTGCCGCCATGTTTCATCCCATCCTTTATCCCGGCGTGGATAGGTGGCTGCGTATCTCTCAGGAAGAGCTTGGATACCTCTGCGGTCTATCGCGTCAACGGGTGAATAAGGCGTTGAGTCATCTCTGCAGTCTGGGATTACTGCAGCTACGCTATGGCGGAATTGAAGTGCCCGATCTCAATGCGCTGCGGGCATATGAATCCGACGGGGCCGAGGGCGAAGCATCGGTTCTGCGAGGTCTAGGGTAAGTCCTTAGAATGCGTCAGTTGCTCTGCGGTGCGGGGCATTTTTCAAAGATAAGACTGAATCGTCCGTCTTTCCTGCCCAACATCCCTCCAAACATGCAAGACACTTTTGCTCGGCCCATTGTCCAGATCGACGCGCTCGATTTTGGGTATGGCGAGCGGCCGATTCTGCGTCACATCGACATGACTATTCAGCGGGGTCAGGTGGTCGCGGTGATGGGCGCATCGGGCGGTGGGAAGACCACGCTGCTGCGGCTGATCGGCGGGCAGGTCAGGCCCCAGCGGGGTTCGGTTCGGTTCGAGGGACAGGACCTGGCGGGTGCGTCGCAGGATCAGATTTTCGCCATGCGTCGGCGCATGGGCATGTTGTTTCAGTTTGGCGCCCTGTTTACCGATATGAGCGTGTTCGACAATGTGGCGTTTCCCCTGCGCGAGCACACGGATTTGCCGGATTCGATGATTCGCGATCTGGTGCTGATGAAGCTCAACGCCGTGGGGCTGCGCGGAGCGCGCGATCTTTACCCCGCAGAACTTTCGGGCGGAATGGCGCGGCGGGTGGCGATGGCGCGGGCCATTGCGCTCGATCCGGCGCTGGTGATGTATGACGAGCCGTTTGCCGGGCTCGACCCCATTTCGCTGGGCATCTCGGCGCGGTTGATCCGCAGCCTCAACGACGCGCTGGGCCTGAGCAGCATTGTGGTGTCGCACGATGTCGAGGTGACTTTCGACATCGCCGATTACGTTTATATCCTGGGCAACGGCAGCTTGATCGCACACGGCACGCCACAACAGATGCGCGAGAGCGCCGATCCTCTGGTGCATCAGTTCGTGCGCGGCGAGCCCGACGGCCCGGTGCATTTTCATTACCCTGCCGCAGCGATTGGCGATGATTTTTTGCGGCCTGACAGCGTGCGCAAGGAGCGGGCATGACGGTGGCCGACAGACTGGTTTCCATCGGCGCTGGCACGCGGCAACTGCTCGCCAGCCTGGGTTATGCGGCGCGCTTGTTCGCGCGGCTGCTTTGGCTGGTCGGGCGGGTGTTCATGCGTCCCAGCCTGCTGATTCAGCAGATGTATTTTCTCGGCAATCTGTCGCTAGTCATCATCGCGGTGTCGGGCCTGTTCGTCGGCTTCGTGCTGGGACTGCAGGGTTACTACACCTTGTCGCGCTACGGTTCTTCGAGCGCGCTGGGGGTGCTGGTGGCGCTGTCGCTGGTGCGCGAGCTCGGGCCCGTCGTCACCGCCTTGCTGTTTGCCGGTCGCGCGGGCACCTCGCTTACTGCCGAGATCGGCCTGATGAAAGCCGGCGAGCAGATTGCAGCGATGGAGATGATGGCGGTCGATCCGGTGGTGCGCGTGCTCGCTCCGCGGTTCTGGGCCGGTGTGATTGTCATGCCCCTGCTGGCGGCTGTGTTCAGCGCTGTGGGCATCATGGGCGGCTACGTGGTGGGTGTGGTGATGATCGGCGTCGATGCTGGGCAGTTCTGGTCGCAGATGCAAAGCGGCGTCGATGTGTTCAAGGATGTGGGTAATGGGGTGATCAAGAGCGTAGTGTTCGGCCTGGCCGTCACCTTCGTCGCGCTGTTGCAGGGCTGGCGCAGTCA
>CALBRU010000060.1 GCA_937927695.1 uncultured Thiomonas sp.
CGCCAGCGGTCCTCCTGCAGCTGGGTGTCGGCCTCGAAATACAGCTTCAGGATGGAGATACCCGGCAGGCTTTTCGACGCCACCTGTTTCACCCCCAGCAGCCCGCTGGACGCCGCCTCCAGCGGGTTGGTGACCAGCAGTTCCACCTGCTCGGGCGACAGGCCGGTGGCCTCGGTCTGCACCTTCACCATCTTGGCGGCGAATTCGGGGAACACGTCGGTACTCGCGGTGCGTGCGACGTTCACCGCCAGCGCGGCGAGCAAGACCGCCAGCGCCAGCACCACCCCACGGCGACGAATGCTCAAGGCGATGAGCGCGGCTTGCAAACCCGAGGCGCGGGCCATCAGTCGTCGTCTCCGCCAGCCGCGGGCAGGGCGTGCGGTTTCGGTGGCGGCGTCAGCACCAGTCCGGCGCCGCGCGTCACCACATCCACCGCGCCCCAGCCCGGCTGCACATACCCACCGTGCAGCGGCCAGGCAGTGGACACCTTGCGCGCCGTGAAATGGCGGGCCTTGCCTTCGGCTGAGGTGGCGACGAACACGACCGCCTCTGCGTCAGTCCACACCACACTGCTGGATGGCAGCCTGACGCCAGATTGCGCCCGTGCGGACTGCACTTCGGCCACCAATTCCAGCCCCGGCATCAGACCGGGTGCGGCGGGAGCGATGAGCACCTCGCGCCATCCCTGCAACTGGCTGGAGGCCGCAGCGGCCGGGCCGATGACGCGGGCGTGCACTGTACGCTGGTTGCCTGGAATGTGCAGTTCGACTTGCGCTGTCTGGGGCAGGGCTCGGCCCGGCGGCAGGGTGAGATCGACGATGAGTTCGCGCCCATTCAGAATGGCCTGCCGCAGCGCAGTTTGCCTGCTCAGTTGCGACGCCAGTGCCGTGCCAAGCTGGGCGGTGAGCTGTGCTTGAGCTACGTCCACCGCCGCATGGGCGCTGTCGACCTCGGCCCGAGCTTGCTCGGCGGCCGCCTGCGCTTGCTGCACCTCGGCCAGCGCCACATTTTGTCCGGCCTCGAATAGCCCCTGATCGCGCTCGGCCTGCATGGCGGCGAGTTGCCGGCTGCTTTGCGCGACCTTGAGCCGCGATCTTGCCGCGTCCAGTGCACTCAGGCTGCGCAGCAAACCCGCGGGGCTCTGGACGGTGGCGCTGGCGCTGAATCGCGTGCGGTAGCTCACGGGCGCGAGGTGCTCGATCCGCAGTCCGGCCGACGCCATCTGCGCAGCGCTCCACAGCACGGGGCGCGGTAAGGCGGCCTGCGCCGAAGTTGCCCCTAGCCAGCAGACGGTTGCGCAACAGGCCGCAAGGCTGAGGCGGAGAAGAAAGGGTTCTTTGCTCTGCATCAGGGTTTACTCCTTGCGCCAGATCACTTGAGACAGATGCGGCGCAATATCGGGCGGCATGACAGTGGGCGGCGCCGAGTTGGAAGGCCGCGACCGGGCTGCCGAAAGAATGGGTTGCTCAAGGGCGCCCTGTAATGCACCGAGCGCCAGCCATTGGGCGGTGCGCGCTTGCAGCGCCGCCTGCTCGGTGGACAGAAGACGCAGTTGCGCACGCAGGGCAGGTTCCGGTCCAAGCAGTCCTCGGTGCTGGGCGGCAAGGTCGGCGTTGAGCAATGCCCGATTGGCGGCGATCAATGGCTCGGCCTGGCGCGCCCGGACTTGTGCGGCCTGCAGAGCAGTTTCTGCCTGTTCGATGCGCACGAGCACTCGCGCCTGCGTTTGTTTGAGCAGGGCTTCGCGCAAGCTCAAACGGGCGCGGGCGGCAGCGATCTGGCCCTGATGCTGGTTGAACAGGGGCAGAGGGATGCGAGCGCCGAGCATCAGACGGTTGACGCCCTGATCGCGCTCGGCGCCGGGGGCGATCGACGGCGGCCCGCCGTCGCTCTGGGCCTGCGCCAGTCGCAGCGCCGCTTGCGCCGAGAGCACCTCTTGCCAGACGGCGCGAACATCGTCGCGCCGTTCTAGCGCATTGCGCCGCAACTGCGTTAGCTGGGCTGCATCTGGAAGGGTTGGAAGGCTGTGAAGCGCAGAAAAGTCGATTTGCACCCCCTGCAGCGCGGTAGCCGGCAAGCCCATCGCACCGGCCAGAGCGACGCGGGCGGCGCCTTCCGCGCCCATGTCGAGGCTCTTTTGCAGGGCGGCGTTTTGTGCGGCCTGCTGGGCCAGCGCGGCGGCCAGCGGCGAGTCCACACCTGCTTGCGCCCGCGCGGCGGTGCGGCCTTGCATGGCTAAATCGGTTTCCAGCACTCTTTGTTGAAGATGCGTCCTTTGCTGCGCCGCCCAAAGCGAGACATAAGCCTGTTGCACTTCGCCGCGTACCGCCCAGCGCGCGCCGCTCAGCAGCAACTGCGCAGCGTGCACGCCCGCCTCGGCACGCGAGGTCTGTGCGGCACGTTGAGCCTGCGATTGCAGCAGCAGGCCGATGGCCATGCCCACAGTCCACGGGCTCGGCGCCAGCAGCGCGGCAGCCGCGCCGTATTTCAAACCGAACTGCAGACTGGGGTTGGGATACTGCCGGGCAATCTGCAAGTCGGCCTGGGCCAGTTGCGCGTTGGCGCGGCTCACCTTCAGGCTGGGATGGAAGTAAAGCGCGGCCAGACTCAGATCTTGCAACGTCCAGGGCTGGGCGATTGGGTGCGGCTTCCCCGTCTGCAGGGCGATGAAACGCTGCAATCGCGGATTGAGCAGGCTGCGGTGCTGCAGTGCATTTGCGCTGGCTTGCGGGGTGACTTCGGG
>CALBRU010000061.1 GCA_937927695.1 uncultured Thiomonas sp.
CATGCCGCGCCTGCCACGGCGTGGTGGCCAGCGACAGCAGCGCGACGAGGATGAGCGCTGCATCGCGCGTGAGGTTCTGCAGATCGAGACTCTGGCCGAGGATCGGCACGGTGATGCCCGGCTTCCAGAGGCCGCTGTGCAGCACCGCAATGACGATGACCACCAGCCACAGCACATTCCACGCGCCGATGATGCCCAGCGGGCTGTCGGGCGTGGGGTCGATGGCCGGGCGCTCGGCCTCCTTGCTCCAGAACCAGCGGTCCAGCGCATAAAACATAGCCAGCAGCAAGGCGCAAAGCAAAGCCGTGGGCGCCAGCAGGTGTTTGAGGGTCCAGAAAAAATCCACGCCCTTGAGAAAGCCGAGAAACAGCGGCGGATCGCCCAGCGGGGTGAGCGCACCGCCCGCATTGGCCACCAGAAAGATGAAAAACACCAGCACATGCGCGTTATGCCTGCGGCCATCATTGGCGCGGATGACCGGGCGCACCATGAGCATCGCCGCCCCGGTGGTGCCCATGACACTGGCCAGCACCGTGCCGATAGCCAGCAGCAGGGTGTTCTGCGCCGGGCTGCCATGCAGATTGCCGCGCACCGCAATGCCGCCGCTCACCGTGTAGAGCGCGGTGAGCAAAATGACAAAAGGCAGGTACTCGTGCAACAGGGTATGCAGCGCGGCGTCCCAGGTGGCCTGCACGCCGAAGCTGATGGCAAAGGGGATGAGAAACAGCGCAGCCCAGCCCGCCGCGATCTTGCCCTGATGGTGATGCCACACCTTCGCCGCAAACAAGGGCATGAGCGCGATGGACAACAGCATGGCCGCGAAGGGTAGCCCCCACCACAGGCTGAGCGTCGCCGGGTCGGGGCCGGTCTGGACGGTGGCGGCCGATGCCAGACCCGGCAGCAAACTCAGCAGCACCGTGGCCGCAGCACTCCCCTCACGCCGCATCGACGATCACCACATGCACGCGGTAGGGGCCATGCGCACCGAGCACGATGGTTTGCTCGATATCGCCCGTGCGCGACGGCCCGGACACGGTGGACAGCGCCCGCGGCAATTCGCCCAGTTCGGCGCGAAGCAGCGCGTAAGCATCTT
This sequence comes from uncultured Thiomonas sp., assembly GCA_937927695.1. Taxonomy (GTDB): domain Bacteria; phylum Pseudomonadota; class Gammaproteobacteria; order Burkholderiales; family Burkholderiaceae_C; genus Thiomonas. The sequence continues at coordinate 1,094 of CALBRU010000061.1, forward strand.
CCAGCGCAGCCACGATGCGGCTGGCCGGCACGATGGCGATATGCGTTTCCGGCAGCAGATGAGTGGACGACGGCGTGGCGGGCGAACTCGCCAGCACCAGCGAGCCGGTCTCGGCCACCGCGCAGAAGCAGCCGGTGATGCCGAGCTTGTCTTCATCGCGCGGCGGGCGCAACTCCAGGGCCACGCCTGCGTCGATCCAAGGCAGATCGGCCAGAGTGTCCCAGGCCACGCCTTGAAAGGGCAAGGACTGCTCGCGCAGATAGGCCGCCACGGCAGAAGGCACGCCCTGCGCGCCAGCGACCCTGGCGACGCTGGTCTGCAGCGCCTGCGCCTGCGCGGTGAACCCTGCGACGAGGTCGGTAATCGTCGGCTGCGGCCCACGCACATGACGGCCGATATCGACCTCGACATCAGCCGCCTCCATATCGTGCAGTGCGGCCGGTCGCCCCTGACGGGCACGAATCTGCGCCAGGATCGCGGCGCGGGCGGTGTCGGTGTTCATGGATGTTGAAATTTGTACAGACAAAGCGGGAAACTGCATGTCACGATTTGGCGTCCTTCGGCAAATCATGGGCACGGAATTCCAGAAGGTTACCCGTCTTCCCCATCATGCTCGACCAGTTGGCCGGCGGGGATCTGGAAGACTTCGCGTAGATAGGCCAGATACGCCGGGTCGTCGCACATATTCTTGCCCGGCGCGTCGCTCACCTTGGCGACGGGCTGGCCGTTGCAGCGGGTCATTTTGAGCACCATCTGCGGCGCTTCAAAGCCGAGATCGTGCATGAGGTTGGTGCCAATGCCAAAGGCAAGCCCCACGCGGGCGTGGAACTGGCGATACAGCGCAATGACCTTGGGAATGGTCAGCATGTCGCTGAACACCAGCGTCTTGGTGCGCGGATCGACGCGGTGGCGGGCGTAGTGCGCAATCATCTGTTCGCCCCAGGCGAAGGGGTCGCCCGAGTCGTGGCGGGCGCCGTCGAACAGCTTGCAGAAATAGAGGTCGAAGTCGCGCAGGAAGGCTTGCAGGCCATACACATCGGCCAGGGCGATGCCCAGATCGCCGCGGTATTCCTTCGCCCACATCTCGAAGGCGAACACCTGAGTGTCGCGCAGGCGCGGGCCGAGCGCCTGGCAGGCCTGGAGATATTCGTGCGCCATGGTGCCCAAGGGCGTGAGGCCCATGTCCTTGGCGAGCAGCACATTGCTGGTGCCGGCAAGCTGGGGGCCAAGGCCGCTATGCAGCCGCCCAAGCACCTGGGCCTGCCAGCGCCGCGAATAGCGGCGGCGGGTGCCGTAGTCGGCGATGCGGCAGTCTTGCAGCTCGGGGGTATGGAGCAGCGCGATCTTGTCGGCAAGACGCGCCAGGCCCGCGTGCTGGTCAGCATCGGCATGGGCGTGACGGGCGTACACCTCGCTGACGATGGCGAGCACCGGGACTTCGAACAGAATGGTGTGCAGCCAGGGGCCTTGGATGGCGATGTCGATCTCGCCGCGTTCGCGTGCAACCGGGTCGGCAGCGGGTGTGGCGCGGATGCGTTGGCGGTTGAGGCGGAACAGCGCAAGGAAATCGACAAAATCGCTCTTGATGAAACGCAGGCCGCGCAGGTAGTCGAGTTCGTCGGGCTTGAATTGCAGGGTGCAGAGGGCGTCGAGTTCGGCGTTGATCTCGCCCAGCCGCGACACCAGATCGACCCCGGGCGTGCGGCATTTGAAGCGGTACTCCACCTGCGCGCCGGGAAAGTGATGCAGCACCACCTGCATCATGGTGAACTTGTAGAGATCGGTGTCGAGCAGGGATTCGATGATCATGGATTCGATGCGTTGTGGCCACGGCCTGCGAGCGCCTTGGCCCAGAGCAGGCGCAGTGCGACGCGTTCGCGCTGGTCTTGCGCGGCATCGGTGCGCACGCGGCGCGCCCGGTCGAGCAGTTCCAGGCCGAGGCGCGCCTGGGCATCGAGCGCGCCGTCGCGCACGGTGAGATCGAGCGGGCATCCGGCGCCGGGCAGATTGTCGAGCTGGCCCTCCTGCACGGCTTGGGCAATGCGGGTTTCGCCGATGAAGGCCAGTGCGTTCATACGTCGTGGAACTGGGTGAATTCAGCCACCGGCGCGCGCTCGGTGACCAGGGTGTTTTCGATGGCCGCAGGGTCGGCCCAGCCCAGCGACATGCCGCAGACGACTTGCTGCGTCGCGGCATCGAGCTTCAATTCGTCTTCGATGAGGCGGTGAAACTGGGTGAACGCGGCCTGCGGGCAGGTATCCAGACCGCGGGCGCGCGCAGCCACCATGATGTTCTGCAAAAACATGCCGTAGTCGAGCCAACTGCCCTGCTCCATCACCCGGTCGATGGTGAAAATCAGCCCGACCGGCGCGTCGAAAAACCGGTAGTTACGGGCATGCTGGGCGTGCATCGCGGGCTTGTCGCCCTTGGCGATGCTTAGCAGGCCGTACAAGTCCCAGCCGACCTTGCGGCGGCGGTCGATGTAGGGCGAACGCCATTCGCGCGGGTAGTAGGCGTATTCCTCGGTGTGCAGCGCGGCCTGTGCCGGATCGTCATACGCCGCCAGGATGCGGGCTGACAGCCGCGCCAAAGCCGCGCCCGTGAGCACATGCACCTGCCAGGGCTGGGTGTTGGTGCCCGACGGCGCGCGCGCGGCCACTTGCAGGATGGCTTCGAGGGTTTCGCGCGGCACCGGCGTGGGCAGAAAGCGGCGGATGGAACGGCGCGAAGTAATCGCGCCATCCACTGCGGACTGCGTCTCTGGCGCGGGAGGCGTAGCGATTGTCGAGGCGATGGGAAGGCTATGAGTCATAGGCGAATAAAAAGCGGTCATTCAGCGCCAGTCTATCCCCCCGAATCGAAGCCCTGCGCGACACCGGGTTTGGGGGTGGGCAAGCCGCACGGGTCGCCCCATCATTCGCAAAGTCCAAACGTGAAAAAACGTAACACCCCTGCGGATTCCTCCGATGAAACGCATCGCCCTCTTCGCCGACGGCACCTGGAGCAAACCCGACCAGAACGACGGCAACGCGCCCACGCCGACCAATGTGGTGAAGCTTTCGGTCGCCGTCGCGCCGCAAGACAGTCATGGCATCGATCAGGTGGTGTTCTACCAAAAAGGTCTGGGCGAACAGGGCGGCCTGTGGGACAAGATCACCGGGGGCGCGTTTGGCCTGGGGATCTCGGCCAATATCCGCGAGCTTTACCTGTTTTTGGTGCAGAACTATCACCCGGGCGACCAGATCTTTATGTTCGGTTACAGCCGCGGCGCGTACACGGTGCGCAGCGTGGGCGGGCTGATTCGCAATTGCGGCATTCTGCGTCCGCAGCATGTCGGCCGCGTCGGCGAGGCCTACGCGCTCTACCGCGACCGTTCGCCTGACAGTCACCCCAACGCGCCGCAATCCGTCGCCTTTCGCGAGGCCTACGCCTGGCCGGACGCGCCCATCGAACTCATCGGCGTCTGGGATACGGTGGGCGCCCTGGGCATACCCGTCACCCCGTTGCGCTTCTGGACCAAACCTCTGTACGAGTTTCACGACGTGGCGCTGAGCAGCCATGTGCGTTACGGCTATCAGGCGCTGGCGCTGGACGAGCGCCGCAAGCCTTTCGTGCCGACGCTGTGGCAGACGCAAAGCCACGCCACCGATCAGGTGGTGGAGCAGGCCTGGTTTCCGGGCGTGCATGGCGATGTGGGCGGAGGGCAAACGCTCACCGGCCTTTCTGACGGGGCGCTGCTGTGGATGGCCGACCGGGCGCAGCGCTGCGGGCTGGCGCTCGACCCGGCCCTGCTTCCCCCGCATGGCGACCCCGCCGCGCAAATGGGCGACACCCTGACGCTGTTCTACCGTCTGCTGGGTCAGCGCGAACGCCAGCCGGGACAGGCCAACCCCGCCGGTCACGAGGGCGTGCACACCTCCACCCTCAGCCGACATTCCACCCTGCCCGACTACCGCCCCCCCGCGCTGGAGCGTTTTCTCGCCATGCGGCCGGTGACTTATTTGCCTTGATGGGCAGCGGTAGGCGCTAGGAGCCTGTCGGGCTCGGGGCGTGGAAGGCGAAAAAGGGCGGTGGGGATGCCATGAGGCGGCGGCTTTTTGCAGGCCGCGATCCTCAGGCCTGACAGGCTCCCAGCTAGCCGTCAGACGGCGACT
>CALBRU010000062.1 GCA_937927695.1 uncultured Thiomonas sp.
CGTCCACCACCCCGGTCTGCAGCGCCTGATACACCTCGGAAAACGCCAGCACCTGCGGAATGGCGCCGATGGCGCGCATTTCCATGTCAAGAATCTTGCTCGACTGGATGCGCATCTTCAGGCCCTTGGCGTCTGCGGGATTGCGCAGCGGCTTGTTGGCGCTCATGTCCTTGAAACCGTTGTCCCAATAGGCCAAACCGAGAATACCCTTGGATTCGAGCTTTTTCAGCAGCCCCTGCCCAATCGGGCCCTGCGTGATCTTGTGCAGATCGTCGTAGTTGTCGAAGATGTAAGGCAGATCGAACAGCTCGAACTCCTTGGCCCCCAGCGGCCCGAACTTGGCCAGCGAGGGAGCGAGCATCTGCACCGAACCGAGCTGCAGCGCCTCCATTTCCTCCTTGTCTTTGTAGAGCTGGCTGTTGGGATAGACCTCCACCTTCACCCGGCCCTTGGTGCGCTCTTCCGCCAATTTTTTGAAGTATTCGGCGGCCTGCCCCTTGGGAGTGTTGGGCGCAACCACATGGCTGAACTTGATGACGATGGGCTGTTGCGCCCGCACCAGGGGGCTCAGGCCCAAACCGGCTGCGGCCAACCCCAGACCAATGACTGCTTGACGACGCTGCATGGCGATCTCCGTTGATTTGTTGTGTTGTGAAATGATTTGTGCTTTTTTTGTAAGCGACGAAAGCATACGTCAACCCGCGGAAGAAACGCCCAGGGTTGGCCCGGGGGATAAGGCAGCCGAAGGGGTTGCAGAAGGGGTCGCAGAAGGGGTTGCCGAAAAGGCAGCGTCAGCCAAAAACAGACGCTCTTAGCCGTGGCCGTTGTTGACTGGCGGCTTGTTTGCGCCTTCGCGCAGTTCACGCGCATGCTCGTCGGCGCTCTGCTGAATCTTGCGGCTGAAAAACCAGATGAAAAACACGCCCATGCCCAGCATGAAAATGCTGCCAATGAGGCTGAACAGCCCATAATCTGTGCCAAACAGCCCATGCCAAACTGATCCCATGATGCCTTCCTCCTTGTTGTTGAACAGCCACGAGAATAAATCGCCACACAGTTTACGATTTGACACAGAACAAACAACGTTCGGCCTGACCCGGCTTAGCCGCAACGGGCGCAAGCGATGAACGCGGCCCGTTTCGGCATTGTCAGCGCCATTGCGCAGGAACAGCAGGATTTGCTGGAATGTTTGCAGCAGCCGCGCGGTGTGCGCCACGGCAGCCGCGACTACACCCTGGGCACGCTGTGGGGCAGCGAGGTGGTGCTGGTGCTGTGCGGCATCGGCAAAGTGGCAGCGGCCGCCACGACCACCAGCCTGATTGTCGAATTCGGCTGCGACGCGCTGCTGTTCACCGGCGTGGCTGGCGGCCTGGGAGAAGGCGTGGCAGTGGGTGATCTGGTGATTGCCGACACGCTGCTGCAGCACGACCTCGATGCCCGACCGCTCTATCCGCAATACGAAGTGCCCGACACGGGGTTGACGCACTTTGCCGCGAACCGCGCGCTCACCGACCGCCTGCACGCCGCTGCACAGCGGCTTTTGTCACCGCAGGCCGAGCCCTTGATTGATGGCCCAACCCGCCAGGCTTTCGGGCTGCACGCCCCGCGCGTGCATCGCGGGTTGATTGCCAGCGGTGACCGCTTCATCTCTACCCGCGCCGACAGCGACGCGCTGCGCCGGGCGCTGCCCGACGCGCTCGCGGTAGAGATGGAGGGCGCCGCCGTGGCGCAGGTCTGCCACGACTACGGCGTGCCCTTCGCGCTGGCCCGCACGATTTCCGACCGCGCCGACGACACCGCCCACGTCGACTTCGGCCGCTTCATCCATGCCGTGGCCAGCCAGTACAGCCGGGCGCTGCTCTCTGAACTGTGGCAGGCCGGACTTACAAACGAGAAGGCAGATCCAGGCGGTCGGTAAACAGACCGTCCAGCCCGTCAGCCAGCAGTGCTCTAGCCTGATCTGCGTCATTCACCGTATAGGCGCGCAGCTTCAGTCCGCTCGTGTGGACGGCCGCCACGACCGCAGGCGTCACCTGTTGCCAATCGGTGTGCAGCCCTTCGGCGCCCAGCGCCACGGCCTGCGCCAGAGCCTGTTCGTCGTAGGTTTCGACCAGATAGGCCAGCGGCACATCGGCCTGCAGGGCGTCGAGCGACGCGCGGGCCGCCTGCAGCGCGGCAAGCGAAAACGAGGACAGCAAGGGCCGCGGAGCTGAGGGCTGATCGGCCAGCCACCGCACCACGCGGCGCGCCACGGCCTCGCCGGTTTGCGCATCCTGCCCCGGGTTGGGCTTGATTTCCAGGTTCAGCCAGGCCGCATGCCGCGCCGCAAAATCCAGCACCTGATCGAGCGAGGCCGGAGGCTCGCCCTTGAAGGCCGCGCTGTGCCAGCTTCCGGCATCCACCAGTTGCAGGTTTTCCCAGCGCCAGGGCGCCGCAGGGCCGCGCGCATCGGTGGTGCGGTCGAGTGTGTCGTCGTGCAGCAGCCAGAGCACGCCGTCAGCACTGAGTTTCACATCGCATTCAAACGCGCGAAAACCAGCCTTGAAGCCGACTTCAAACGCCGCCAGCGTGTTCTCGGGCGCGGCATCGCCCCCGCCGCGGTGCGCGAACCAGCGCAGATCAAATGGAATTCGAATCGTCATGATGGTGAGCGGCGTTGATCATCCCGTGCATCTTGCGCTTGCAGCATGACGCCATGTTGTCACGCCGTTGCCTTTCTGGCGGCTGCTTTTTTCGCCGGGGCCTTGGCCGGGCGCGGCTCGAACTCGAAGCCGATTTTGCCGCCCGTTTGTTTCACCAAAAAGGCCTTGAACTTGCGCTTGGTGCGTGCCGAGACGAAGCCGTCGAGCAGATCGGTGCGGCCGGTCTCCAGCAACTTGCGCATCTGCTCGGGCTCGATGGGCTGCTGCAAAATGATCTTGCCACTGCGGAAATCGCAGCTCGGCGCCGGGCCCACGCTTTTCTCGCACACATAGCTGCTGCCCGCCTCATAAACCGCGCTGCCGCATTTGGGGCAGGCGCCCAGCGGCTGTTGCGAACTGAAGTCGGGCGCTTCGCCCCCGTCGCTGCCGGGCGCGCTGTCGCCGAAGTCGAATTCGAGCTTCCACTGGCCCTTGCCGTCTTCGCGCGCCAGCTTGAGTTCGGCGGCGAACGGGCGGCCCATCTTGCTGCGAAAGCCGGTGAGCGGGCCGAGGTGCTTGTCGCGCAGCAGTTGCTCCACTTCGGCCAGCTCGAAGCTGCGTCCGCCCGGATGTTTGCCGATGGAAAAATCGCACTGCGTGCAGGCATAGCGGTGGTAGTTTTCCTTCACCACGCCGCCGCAGTTCGGGCAAGGCGTTTGCAGCGTGGCGTAGTCGCCGGGCACGGTGTCGCGGTCGAATTCCTTGGCGCGGCGCACGATGGTTTCGGTCATGCCCGCAATGTCGCGCATGAAGGCTTCGCGCGAGAGCTGGCCGCGCTCCATCTGCGCCAGCTTGTGTTCCCAGCCGCCGGTGAGCTCGGGCTTGGTCAGTTCTTCCACCTGCAGCCCTCGCAACAAAGTCATGAGCTGGAAGGCCTTGGCGGTGGGAATCAGCTCGCGGCCTTCGCGCACCATATACGCCTCGGCCAGCAAGCCTTCGATAGTGGCTGCGCGCGTGGCCGGCGTACCCAGCCCTTTGCCCGACATGGCCTCGGCCAGTTCCTCGTCCTCCACCATCTTGCCGGCATTTTCCATCGCGCCCAGCAGCGTGGCTTCGGAGTAGCGGGCGGGCGGGCGGGTCTTGAGCGCCTTGAGTTCCACGGTCTCGGCCCGCACTGCATCGCCCTCTTTCACCGCGGGCAGGTTGTCATCTGCGCCCTGCTCTTCCTTGCCGTAGATTTCAAGCCAGCCGGGCTTGACCAGAATCTTGCCCTCGGTCTTGAACTGATGCGCGCCCACGGTGCTGATGCGCGTGGTCACCAGAGATTCCGCCGCCGGGAAGAACACGGCGAGAAAGCGCCGCGCCACCAGGTCGTAAATCTTGGCCTCGGCCTCGGTCAGTGCGCCGGGCGTCTGTGTGGTGGGGATGATGGCGAAGTGATCCGACACCTTGGTGTTGTCGAACACGCGCTTGCTCGGGCGGATGTAGTCGGCCTCCAGCGCGCGGCGTGCGTGCGGCGCGATGGCCCCGCCCGCCTCGCCCAGCGCCTGCGCGGTCTGCCGCGCCACGGCGAGATAGTCTTCCGGCAGATGGCGCGAGTCGGTTCGTGGATAGGTCAGCGCCTTGTGCTTTTCGTACAGCGCCTGCGCCAGGCCGAGCGTGGCCTTGGCGGAAAAGCCGAAGCGCCCGTTGGCCTCGCGCTGCAAAGAGGTGAGGTCGAACAGCGCGGGCGAGAGCTGAGTGGACGGCTTGGATTCGTCGCGCACCGTGGCGGGCTGCCCCGCGCAGGCGGCGACGATGGCTTCGGCCCGTGCCTTGTCCCACAGCCGGTCGGCGCGCGCGTCCGGATCAATGACCGCCCCCTTGGAGTCGGCTTCGCCGCCTCCGCCCCCCGAGGGGGTCAAGGAAACTTGGGACGGCCCGGCGTTTCCTTGAGCACCCTTCTTGAACTGGGGATCGAACCACTTGCCCGCATACGCCCCGGCGGGAGCACCGAACTGCGCGTGCACCTCGAAGTATTCGCGGGCAATGTGCTTGCGGATCTGCTCTTCGCGCGTCACCACGATGGACAGCGTGGGCGTCTGCACCCGGCCCACCGGGGTGAGGAAAAAGCCGCCGTCCTTGGAGTTGAACGCGGTCATCGCCCGCGTGCCGTTGATGCCCACCAGCCAGTCGGCCTCGCTGCGGCTGCGCGCGGCGTCGGCCAACGGGCGCATGTCGGCATCGCCGCGCAGACGCTCGAAGCCGTCGCGGATGGCCTGCGGCGTCATCGACTGCAGCCACAGCCGCTTCACCGGCTTGCCCAGGCCCTTGCCGTCTGGCTTGGCGCCTGCGGCGTACTGCTCGATCAGGCGGAAGATCAGCTCGCCCTCGCGGCCCGCGTCGCAGGCGTTGATGAGTTCGGTGACATCCTTGCGCTTGGCCAGCTTGACCACGGCGTTGAGCCGGCTCTTGGTCTTGTCCACGGG
>CALBRU010000063.1 GCA_937927695.1 uncultured Thiomonas sp.
GATTTGGTGATTTTGAGCGCGCGCAACACCGCCGCCGAGCCGGGCACGGGGGGAGTGAGCCGCGGTGCAAAACGCTGCAGAAATTCGGGGAAGGGCTCGCCCACCCGCCATTGACGCGGTCGCCCTTCGGGATTGAGGTTGGTGAACACGCGCAGCAGCCGCACGCCATGAATCGGGTTGGAGGGAAAGGCATCGACGTGCAGCCGGGTATCGTCCTTGCGCCAACTCGTCTCGCGGCCTTCGACCTGGATGGGACGGTACGAGGCCTTGGCCGCGCGCAGCTTGCCCTGATAGTGCGGAAAAAGCCGGTCGACCAGGGACTGGGCCTGATTGGAGAATCGCTGAATCATGTCGCGCAATTCGGCCTGGTCTTGGGGGCTGCCCGACGCGCCGCGAATGCTGCCGTCATCGCGCAGGCTGATATTTTTGGCTTTGCCGTCGCTGATCGACGGCGTGAGAAAGCGGCGCTCGCTTGCGCTCAGTTCGAAGTGCAGTTGCGGGAAGCACAGCACATGGCCGCCTTCGAGCAGATGCTCCACCCCTGCGGTGGGTGCGCGCTCGGAAGGGCTGGCGTCCCAGGCGGTATCGGGAAAGTTGCGGATGGTGTCGTCGAGTGCGGCCATATGGCCTCCTGCAAAAGATTGACTGCCTGCAGTGCGCAGAATAGGGTACTCAGTGGGGTGCTCAGTGATTGTCCGCCTTGATGCCCGACAGTCGGTCCATGAGTGCAAACATCACGCCGGAGAACACCAGCACCAGATGGATGGCGATGGCCCACGCCATGTCGTCACGGCTGGCTTGGCGCACATTGATGAAATATTTGAGTAGTTCGACCCCCGAGATCGCCACGATGGAGCCGATGAGCTTGAGCTTCAGATCGGAGAAGGTGACGTGGCCCATCCAGCTGGGGCGGTCTTCGTGGCCGCCGGTGTCGATCTTGGAGACGAAGTTCTCGTAGCCGGCAAAAATGATGATGATCAGCAGATTGGCCACCAGGGCAATGTCCACCAGCGACAGAATGGCCAGCATGGCCTCGCCGCCGGAGCCAGAAAGCACCACCGAGACCGCGCCGACGAAGGTTTTGACAAACTTCACCAGCAGCAGGACGATGCCCAGCACCAGACCGAGATAGAACGGCGCGAGCAGCCAGCGGCTGCCGAAAATCAGAACTTCCAGAGCATGTTCGACGCGTTTCATGGGGGCTTTACGAAAAGGAGAGGCGCAGATGCGCGCGACTGTAACGAGGCTGCGTTACCGCACCCGCATGCCGGGCTGCGCGCCGACGTGTGGTTCGAGGATGTAGAGGCCGGGCTGCGCCTTTTCGTCGGCGGCGCTGGCGGCCAGCACCATGCCTTCGCTCAGGCCGAACTTCATCTTGCGCGGCGCGAGGTTGGCCACCAGTACGGTGAGCTTGCCGATCAGGTCTTCAGGTTTGTAGGCGCTGGAGATGCCGGAGAACACATTGCGGGTGCGCGGCTGTCCATCGGGGGTGGTTTCGCCCACGTCGAGGGTCAGGCGCAGCAGTTTGGTCGAGCCTTCCACCGCTTCGGCATGCTGGATGCGGGCGATGCGCAGATCGATCTTGGCGAAGTCGTCGATGGTGATGAAGGGGTCTTGCGTGGCGTCGGCAGTCGGTGCTGTGGGCGTCATAGCTTGGGCGGCGGGCTTGGCAACGACGGGCGCTGCGGGCGGATCGGTCTCGAACAGGGCGTCGAGACGCTTGGGGTCGATGCGGTGCATCAGGTGCTGATAGGGCGCGGCGTGTTGCGGCAGTTCGGTGGCGTCGCTCCAGACGAAATCGCGCTCCAGCCCGAACAACTCGCGCGCCACGCGGGCGGTGAGCGCGGGCAGCACCGGGCTGAGCATGACCGACAGCAGCCAGAACCCGGCCAAGGCCTGCGAGCAGGCGTCTTGCAGTTCGGCGCGGCGGGCTTCGTCTTTCGCCAGAATCCAGGGCTGGGCAGCGTCGAACGCGGTGTTGATGCGGTCGGCGTAGGCCATGATTTCGCGCAGCGCGCGGGCGTATTCGCGCGCTTCGAAGGCAGCGGCCACGTCGTCGGCGAGCGCCTTTGCGGCGTCGCGCAAGTCGCCGGAGTCGTGGGCATAACCCAGCTTGCCGTCGAAGTATTGGCTGATGAATTTGGCGGCGCGGCTGGCGATGTTGACGTATTTGCCGATGAGATCGCTGTTGACCCGGGCGACAAAATCTTCCGGCGTGAAATCCACGTCTTCCACCCGCGCGCTCAGCTTGGCGGCGAGGTAATAGCGCAGCCACTCGGGGTTGAGGCCGATGTCGAGATACTTCAACGGCGAGATGCCGGTGCCCCGGCTTTTGCTCATCTTCTCGCCGCTGACGGTGACAAAGCCATGCACATTGATCTGGCTTGGCGTCTTGCGCCCCGAGAAGTGCAGCATGGCCGGCCAGAACAGGGTGTGGAAATAGACGATGTCCTTGCCGATGAAATGCACTTGTTCCACCGCCGGATCGGCGACAAAGGCGTCGAAACTCTGGGCGGTGCGCGAAGGCGCGTGCCAGTGCTGCGCGGCCTGCCCCTTGTCGAAGTGGTTTTTCAGGCTGGCAAGGTAGCCGATGGGGGCGTCGAGCCAGACGTAGAAGTATTTGCCCGGCGCGTCCGGAATTTCGATGCCGAAGTAAGGGGCGTCGCGCGAGATGTCCCAGTCGGCCAGACCGCCGTGGCCGTTTTCGTCGGTGGTGAACCACTCGCGCACCTTGTTGAGCACTTCGGTCTGCAGGTGCGGCTGGCCGTGGGCGTTGGCCGCCTGCGTCCAGTCGCGCAAATAGTCGGCGCAGCGGTCGGACGAGAGCTGAAAGAAGTAGTGCTCGCTCTTGCGCAGTTCGGGCGTGGCGCCGGAGAGCGCGGAATACGGGTGCTTGAGTTCGGTGGGCGCATACACCGCTCCGCAGACCTCGCAGGCGTCGCCGTACTGATCGGCCGCGCCGCACTTGGGGCACTGACCCTTGATGTAGCGGTCGGGCAGGAACATGCCCTTGACCGGATCGAAAAACTGCTCGATGTCGCGCATCGCAATCAGGCCGTTCTTGCGCAGCGCGCGGTAGATGTCCTGCGCGAGTTGATGGTTTTCCGGCGCGTCGGTGTTGTGCCAGTTGTCGAAGCGGATGTGAAAGCCGTCGAGGTATTGCGCCCGCCCTGCGGCGATGTCGGCGACGAACTGCTGCGGCGTCTTGCCCGCCTTCTCGGCGGCGATCATGATGGGCGCACCGTGTGCATCGTCGGCGCCGACGAAGTGCACCTCGTGGCCCTGCATGCGCTGGAAGCGCACCCAGGTGTCGGCCTGGATGTATTCCATGATGTGGCCGATGTGGAACGGGCCGTTGGCGTAGGGCAGGGCGGTGGTAACGAAGAATCGGCGCTTGGAAGTCATGGTGAACGGGGTGGAGTGCGCCCGGCCGGGAGTGCCGGGGCGTGCGGGCGTTGCCGCGCAAGCGGCTATTTTAGGTGGCGACGGACGAAAGAATCTGGCGCGACAACTGGGCGATCGTGCGCCCTTCTGCTTCTACCTCGCGCAGGCGGCGCTCGATCGGGGTGTCGATGGCGCCGGTTTGGGCCGCTTCGACGCATGCCGCCGTCCCGTCCTGGTCGAGACAGCCTTGAAGCAGGGCAAGGGTGTGGCGCAGGCGGGCCTGCTCGGCGGCAGACAGCACCCGGTCGCCGCGCTGCGCCCTGAGCACGCGCAAGGTGGCGAGGTGGGCGCTGAGCAGATCGCTGTGGGCGATGAACGCAGCGAGTTCGCGCCGCATGCGCTGATGCTGGCGCGGTTCTTCCAGCATGCGGGCGTGCAGACCGCCCACGGCGGCGAGCGCGTCTTGAATGCGCTTGCGCGCACGTCGATAGTTCAGGTCGCTGACCTGCTGCGGGTCGAGCACGGCCTGCGCATAGCCCAGCGCGGCGCGCTGCAAGGCATCGACCTGGCGGCGCAGATCGTTGGCCTCCCACCTGGGCAGCACAAAGCTGAAAGCCCAGGCCAGCGCCGCACCGATCAGCGTGTCTTGCAGGCGCTGGGTGACCAGAAACTGGCTACCCGGCTCAAGCAAGGCCACGAGCAGCAGGGCGTTGACGCTGGCGAACAGGGCGGTGAAGCGGTAGTTGAGAGTGATGAAGGTGCGCGCAAAGGCCAGGGAGACGAACACCCCCAGCGTCATCACCCCTAGCGACGGGTGGGTAGAGAGCAGCGCGGCGACCAGTATGCAGCCCAGCAGCGTGCCCAGCACGCGGTCTTTGATGCGCTGGCGGGTGACGCTGTAATTGGGCCGCAGAATCACGCCGATGGTCAGCAACACCCAGTAGTCGTGCGGGTGATAGGGCAGGGCGCGCAGCACCAACTCACCTGCGAACAAGGCCAGCGCCAGACGGATGGCATAACGCAGGATGGGCGATTCAAAGCGGATGGATTGCCACAGCGCGTTCGGGTCGTAGCGCAGCGGGCTGAGAAAGGCCTGCAAATCCATGCCCTGCAGTGGATCGGGCTGAGGCTGCGGTCCGACGGGTTTTTCTTGGGCGAGCAAATCGCTGATGCGCTGAAATTTGTCGGCACTGGCGCGCAAGGCCATGCGGGCTTGCTCGAATTCGGCGCCGGGCTGGCTGGGCTGCAGGGTGGCGAGTGCATGCTCGATGGTTTGCGCGCAGGGCAGGTGGGCGGGAAGAGTGATGGTCGGCCTGCCGCGCAACAAGGCGTCGGCGCGCTGGTCGAGGGCATCGCCGATGCGCTGCGCCCAGTCGCGCAGCGCATCGGGCACGGGCGTGGCGTCGAACTGCTTGAGAATCAGGTCGCCATCGGTCTGGCTGGCCAGCAGGGCTTCGTTGACCTCCAGCAGCAGAATCAGCCGCGCCGCCAGGGCGCGATCCGCTGCAGTGCGCACATCCCGCAGCACGATGTCGCGCGTGTTCTGCAAGGTGTCGTTGAT
>CALBRU010000064.1 GCA_937927695.1 uncultured Thiomonas sp.
GGGGCGCCGGGGCAGGTGCTGGCGTTCGCCCTCGTGCTGGGGGCGGGTGGCATGGTGCAGTTTTTCCGTCTGCAGCGTCGTCGCCGGGTGATGGAAGACATGCCCACAGCCCGCATCCGTTCGGCCTCGCAAGGCTATGTGGAGTTGATCGGCCAGGCGCTGGCACCTGATGCGCCGCTGTTCGCGCCGATCAGCCGCACGCCCTGCTGCTGGTATCGCTACAAGATCGAGCGGCGCGACAACGGGGACGGCGACAAATGGAAGACCGAGGAGCAGGGTGTGAGCACCTCGCAGTTCTGGCTCGACGACACCACCGGGCGCTGCATCATCGACCCCGAAGGCGCGGAAGTCAGCGCCCGCACCCGCAGCACCTGGACGGGCGCGACCGCGCAACTCATTCCCGGCACCCGTGGCGAGGTGTTGATGGCCGGAGACAGCGACCATCGCTACACCGAACACCTCATCCTGCCCGGCCAGACGCTGTATGCCCTAGGCTGGTTCGCCAGCCTCTCGCCCTTGCAGGCTTCAAAGCATGAGGAGGTGCGCGAACGCATCGCCGCGTGGAAGGCCGACCCGCAACAGCGCCGCGCCTTCGACGCCAACCGCGACGGCGAGCTGGACATGGCCGAGTTCGAGCAACTGCGCCAACAGGCCGCCGCCGCCGTGGAGGCCGAGCGCCGCGAACGCGCCGCGCAACCGCAGACGCATGTACTCAGCAAACCGAAGGACCGCCGCTTGTTCCTGCTCACCACCGAACCGCATGAGGACCTGGCGCGCACCTTGCGCTGGCAGGCTTGGGGCTGGCTGGCAGCGGGCGTGCTGGGCCTGGGGTATGGCGGCGCGGGACTGCTCATGCGGTTTTGATCGACTCCCACAGCCTCCCCACCCCAACCCTCCCCACGATTGGGGAGGGAGCTGAAATCTCCTCCCCCACCCGTGGGGGAGGTCGGGAGGGGGAAACGGCACGCCGCAGGCAATACGATGCCGGCATGCAATCGCCCTATTCCTCCGCCTACAAAAAGCGCCGCGCGGCCGTACAGCTGCCCGCGGCGTCCAACGCCTTCGATTTTTTCCTGCCCTGCCCGCGCGGCGTTGAGGCCGCACTGGCCGACGAAGTGAAGGCGCTAGCCGAGCACAGCCCCAGCTTGAGAGCAGGTACGCCGACGCCCGGCGGCCTGCCTGTTCAGGGCAGCCTGACGGATGCGATGCGGCTGAACCTGCATTGCCGCCTGCCCAGCCGGGTGTTGTTGCTGGGCGGCAGTTGCGGCTATGCCGATGCCGAAGACATCTATCACCTGGCCCGCGATCTGGCCTGGGAAAAATGGTTCGACGTGACGCAGGCGCTGCGCGTGGACGTTACGGCTGAGCGCAGCCCCCTGGACAGCATCAAGTTCGCCGCGCTGCGGGTCAAGGATGGCATCTGCGACCGCTTCCGCGCGCTGACGGGCGAGCGCCCGGATGTGGACACCGCGCACCCGGACGTGCGCATCCATCTGCACCTGCGCGAAGCCGACGCCCTGCTGTATCTGGACACCAGCGGCGAACCGCTGTTCAAGCGCGGCTGGCGCAGCGAGCACGGCGCGGCGCCGCTGAAAGAGCATCTGGCCGCCGGGCTACTCAAGCTCTCGGGCTGGACGCCGGGCGACGTGCTGTTCGACCCGCTGTGCGGCTCGGGCACGCTGGTCATCGAAGCCGCGCAAATGGCGGCCCACCGCGCGCCGGGGCTGGACCGCACCTTCGGTTTCGAAGTCCTGAAGGGTTTCGACATGGACGCCTGGAACGCGATGCGCGAGCAGGCCCGGCAAGCCGTGCGCCCGGTGGCGCCGGGCCAGTTTTTTGCCGCCGACATCGACCCGGTGAATGTGCGCATGACGCTGGACAACGCCCGCCGCGCCGGGGTGGATGGGGTGATTGCCGCGCAAGCGGGCGACGTGATCGCGGCCGTTCCTCCGGTGGACGCCGCCGCGCTGCCCGCCGGACAAGCGGCCTGGCTGATCAGCAATCCGCCTTACAACGAGCGCATTGCGCCCGAAGGGCAGGCCGCGGATGACTTCGCCCCGCAACTGGCGCGCACGCTCAAGCAGCGTTTCGCCGGCTGGCATGTGGCGCTGCTGGCCGCCGATCTGCATTGGGACAAGGCGCTGCGCCTCAAACCGCGCCGTCGCATCGTGCTGTTCAACGGCACGATCGAATGCCGCCTGATGCTCATCGACATGGTCGCGGGCAGCGCGCGGGGGTAGGCGTTTTACTTCGCCTTGAAGGCGATGTCTTCGGCCTGCTCGGCGCGCGTGCCCAGCGGCGGCTTGGCCGAAGCCGTCACCTGGGGTGGCGGTGTGGCGGCCGTTGCCGCTGCGTCGGTTTCGGCGGTTTTTTCCGCCGGGGCGTCGGCCTCTTTCATGCCTTGCTTGAAGCCGCGCACGGCCTCGCCCAGATCGCTGCCCATGTTTTTGAGCTTCTTGGTGCCGAAGATCATGATCACGATCAGCAGCACGATCAGCCAATGCCAAATACTGAATTCACCCATTGCGGTTCTCCTGTGCGTCCGCCGCGTGGCGGGCAGGTTCGACTCTGTTTAGGGTGAAATTGTCTCCCCAGGTTCACCCCTTCAGGTGAAAGCAAACGCAACATCTGCGCCACGGAAACAGAATCAGTCGTCCCCCCAGTCGCGGGCGCGCTGCACGGCGCGGCGCCAGCGAGCCATGCGCGCCTCGCGCTCGTCGGCGCTCATCTGCGGCGTGAAACGGCGTTGTTCCTGCCATAGCGCGGGCAGCGCAGCCGCGTTCGGCCACAGCCCTGCGCCCAGCCCGGCCAGATAGGCCGCGCCCAGCGCCGTGCTCTCGGCCTGCGCGGGGCGCACCACGGGCACGCCGAGCAGGTCGGCCTGAAACTGCATGAGCGTGTCGTTCACCGCCGCGCCGCCATCCACGCGCAATTCAGTGAGCGGCGGCCCGCCCTGCGCGGCGACGTCGGCCTGCATGGCGGCGAACAGTTCGGCGCTCTGATAGGCCATGCTGTCGATGGTGGCGCGGGCGACATGCGCCGCCGTGGTGCCGCGGGTGATGCCGATGAGCAGGCCGCGCGCCTGCGAGTCCCAGTGCGGCGCGCCCAGGCCGGTGAAGGCGGGCACGAGCAGCACGCCGCCGCTGTCCGGCACGCTGTCGGCGAGTTGCTGCGCCTCTTGCGCGCTGCGCACCAGCCCCAGGCCGTCGCGCAGCCATTGCACCGCGGCCCCGGCGATGAACACGCCGCCTTCCAGGGCGTAATGCAAGGGCTGATCGGCACCGAGCTTCCAGGCAATGGTGCTCAGCAGACGCTGCTGCGAGCGCACCGCCTGCGTGCCGGTGTGTTGCAGCGCGAAGCAGCCGGTGCCGTAGGTGTTTTTCGCCATGCCGGGCTGCAGGCAGGCCTGGCCGAACAGCGCGGCCTGCTGGTCGCCGGCCATGCCGGTGATGGGAATGTCCAGACCGCCGATGCGCGCCACGGCCAGTACGTCGCAGTTGGGCACGATGGCGGGCAGCACGGCGCGCGGCACGCGCAGCAGCGCCAGCAACTCGTCATCCCAATCGCCGGTGTGGAGATTGCACAGCAGGGTGCGGCTGGCGTTGCTCACGTCGGTGCAGTGCGCCGCGCCGCCGCTCAGGTTCCACACCAGCCAGCTGTCGATGGTGCCTGCGGCCAGATCGCCGCGTTCAGCGCGGGCACGGGCACCCGGAATGTAGTCGAGCAGCCAGGCCAGCTTGGTGGCGGAGAAATAGGCGTCGGGCAGCAGGCCGGTGCGCTCTTGCAGCAGCGGGGCGTGACCCTCTGCCGAAAGTTGCGCACAGATCGACGCAGTACGGCGATCTTGCCAGACGATGGCGTTCGCCAGCGGCCTGCCGGTGGCGCGCTCCCACAGCACCACGGTTTCGCGCTGGTTGGTGATGCCGATGGCGGCGAGATCGCTCAGCGTCGCTCCGGCTCGGGCCAGAGCTTCGGTGAGGGTGGCGCTTTGCGTGGCCCAGATGTCGAGCGGATCGTGCTCCACCCAGCCGGGCTGCGGATAGTGCTGTGGAAATTCGCGCTGCGCGCTGGCCAGCACGCAGCCATGCAGATCGACGATGAGGGTGCGGGAACTGGACGTACCCTGATCAAGCGCGGCAATCAATGAGGGCATGACGCCTCCGTCACGGGTCGATCACGTCGGCGCAGACATCGGTCGGCGCTGCGGCCACATGGCCCACGACGGGCACCATTTTCAGGCCCGCCGATGCGATACGGCAGGGCGCGGCCACAACACCGCAACCGGCAAGCGCCGTGGCCGCAAAGATCAATGCAATCAAAAGTTTGGACATGCGATGATGGTTTCAGCTGATTAGGTTCATTATGCGGGCAACTGAACCGAGGCTGAAGCAAACCGCCTTGTGCGGAACCGATGACCCCGCCGTCACACTGACAGTAAGACGGGCCCGGCGAGATCGGGCGCGCCCAGTCTCAGAACGTTTCCCTACAACCCCGACCAAAGGACACCTCATGAAAGCCGCCGACGTTGCAAAATCCGCCTTTTCCATGCCTCTGACCAGCCCCGCCTACCCGCCCGGCCCCTATCGTTTCATCGACCGCGAGTTTTTCGTGGTGACCTACCGCACCGATCCCAAGGTGCTGCGCGCCATGATTCCCGAGCCGCTGGAGCCCGCGGGCGATTTGGTGAAGTTCGAGTTCATCCGCATGCCCGACTCCACTGGTTTTGGCGCGTACACCGAATCCGGCCAGGTCGTACCCGTGCTCTACAAGGGCAAACCCGCCACCTATCAGATTGCGATGTACCTCGATGACGAAGCGCCGATTGCCGGTGGACGCGAGATCTGGGGCTTTCCGAAAAAGCTCGCCAAGCCGCACATGAGCGTGGCGGCCGACACCCTGCTGGGCACGCTCGACTACGGCCCAGTGCGCATTGCCACCGGCACCATGGGCTACAAGCACCGTGCGCTCGACACCGCCAAGGTGCTGGCCTCGCTGCAGCAGCCCAACTTCCTGCTCAAGATCATTCCGGACGTGGACTGCACCCCGCGCATCTGCGAGCTGGTGCAGTACGACCTGGAGGACATGGTGGT
This sequence comes from uncultured Thiomonas sp., assembly GCA_937927695.1. Taxonomy (GTDB): domain Bacteria; phylum Pseudomonadota; class Gammaproteobacteria; order Burkholderiales; family Burkholderiaceae_C; genus Thiomonas. The sequence goes on from CALBRU010000064.1 coordinate 5,091, forward strand.
GAAAGGCGCCTGGGAAGGCCCCGCCGCGCTCGAACTCCACGCCCACGCGCTGGCCCCGGTGGCATCGCTGCCGGTGCTCGAAGTGGTTTCGGGCGTTCACATCATCACCGACCTCACCCTGGGTCTGGGGCGGGTGGAGCACAACTATCTCAAAACGTGAATGTTTTGATCCCCGGGCCAAACCCGTCAACCTGACGGCTCGGGGGCCAGTGAACAGTTCCTATTAGCGGTGTATAAAATTAAGCAGCGAATCAACCCGGGAATAGCGCCGATTCGTCGGCGATGAAGCACTGTTAACGGGTGTTGCCCCCCCATAGACCGGGATGATTGTCAGGCAATTGTCATTAGACTTCGACCCGCATGACACTGATGCGCTAAATTTCAAACCTCCACTAATACAACCGTTCACACCGAGGCCATGATGAACTCTCTACTGCCCTGCATGCAGCTTCCCACCCCCACCGCGGAGGCTCGCCATGTCTGAAAAAATTGGCGGCATCGACCGCATCGACCGTCGCCTGCTCGATCTGCTGCAGGAAGATGGCCGCATTGCCAATCTGCGCCTGGCCCAACTGGTCAATCTTTCGCCCACCGCCGTGTTGGAGCGTGTCAAACGGCTTACGCGCGACGGTTTCATCCTCGGCTACGAAGGTCGGCTCAACCCCAACCTGCTCGGCGCTGGGCTGATGGTGTTCGTCGAAGTGCAGCTCGACCGCTCGGTAGCCGACAGCTTCGAGAAATTCCAGTCCGCCATCAAGGTGCGCCCGGAGATTCTGGAATGCCATATGGTGGCCGGCAACTTTGACTATCTGCTCAAGGTACGGGTGGCCGATATGGCGGCCTACAAGACGTTTGTCGCCAATGTCATCGCCAACCTGCCGGGCGTGCGCGAAACCCGCTCGTTCGCGGTGATCGACGAGGTGAAGAACACCACCCGCCTGCAAGTCGAACTCTGACCGTCTTGCGGCCGCCCAAGGCACGCGCGAATCGGATCGATTCGCGCGTGTTTTTTTATTTCTGCGGTTTCGGCGTGAGCAGCACCAGCACGGCGCACAGCACCATGAACGCGGCGAGCACCAGAATGCCGCCGTTGGTGCTCTGCGTAGCCTGCTTCACCCAACCGATGATGGACGGGCCGAAGAACCCGGCCAGATTGCCCAGCGCGTTGATCAGCGCAATGCCCGCCGCCGCCGCGGTGCCCGCGAGGAAGGCGTTGGGCAGCGCCCAGAACAGCGGCAGCACCACCATGATGCCCACGGTCGCCAGCGTCAGCGCCACCATCGCCAGCGTGGTGTCTGTACTCCAGAGGGTGGACAGCACCAGGCCCACTGCGCCCAGCAACGCCGGAATCGCCACATGCCAGCGGCGCTCGTGGCGCTTGTCCGAGCTGCGGCCCACCAGAATCATCGCCACCACCGACACACCGTAAGGCAACGCCACCAGCCAGCCGATGGTCAGCGGATCGGTCACGCCGGTCGACTTGATCAGCAGCGGCAGCCAGAAGCTCAGGCCATACAGACCGATGACCACGGAGAAGTAGATCAACGCCATCAGCCACACGCGCGGATCGGCCATGCCCTGCAGCGCCGAGTGCGCCGGCTTGGTCTGCGCCTCCTGGTCGAGCGCGTGCTGCAGCGCGTTTTTCTCGTCCGCGTTCAGCCACTTGGCATGCTTGATGCCGTTGTCGAGATAGAACAGGGTGACGATGCCCAGCACCACGGCGGGCAGGCCTTCGAGCACGAACAGCCATTGCCACCCGGCCCAGCCGTGATGACCGTGGAAGTGGTGCAGGATCCACCCCGACACCGGCCCGCCGACCAAGCCGGAGAGCGGCACCGCGCTCATGAACCACGCGGTCATCTGGCTACGCCGCGCCGCCGGATACCAATAGGTGAGATAGAGGATGATGCCCGGAAAGAACCCTGCCTCGGCCACGCCGAGCAGAAACCGCATCACATAGAACTGCGTCGGCGTGGTGACGAACAGCGTCAGCGCCGAGATCAATCCCCAGGTAATCATGATGCGGGCGATCCACACCCGCGCGCCAACCCGGTGAAGAATGAGGTTGCTCGGTACTTCGAACAAAAAATAGCCGAGGAAAAAGATGCCTGCGCCGAGCCCGTACACCGCGTCGGAAAACCCGAGGTCGCCCTTCATCTGCAACTGGGCAAAGCCAATGTTCACCCGGTCGAGATAGGCGACGAAATAGCACAGGATGAGAAAGGGGATGATGCGCCAGCCGATGCGGCGATAGACCGCTTCGGAAGGTGCGGGGGCCGCCTTTGCGGCTGAGGGATGTGAGGCCATGTTGCGTCTCCTTTTGTGGTTCAACACCAGGGCTCTGACGGCCCTTCAAACTTCGCTCAAAGCAGCATTCATCGCGGCTTTTCATCCGCTGACGCAGCCGCCTGGGCAGCCTGATCCCCGGGCTGCGGCTCGCTGCGCAAGGGCGCGAAATACTTTTGTTCCGCCAGCGCCTCATACAGCGGCGGGGTAAAGAAATTCGCCACCCGGCTACTGATGAGCGCAGTGGCCATGAGCGGAATCACCAGCCCGCCGCCGTTGATCATTTCCATCACAATGACAAACGAAGTCAGCGGCGACTGCGTGACTGCGGCAAGATAGCCCACCATGCAGATGGCCACCAGCGCCGACTGCGGATACTGCCCGAACCACTGGCTGACCCACTGGCCGAAGCCTGCACCGATGGACAGCGAGGGCGAGAACAGCCCGCCCGGCAGCCCGGTGATGTAGGACAACACCATGCTGAGCCACTTCACCAGCGGGTAGTACCAGCTCACCTGCTCGCCCTGATTCATCAGCAAATGCCGCGCCTGATCGTAGCCGCTGCCCCAGGTCTGCCCGGCCGTAGCGATGCCGATGATGGCCACCAGCAGGCCCAGCCCCGCGCCCCACGCCAGCGGCGACCGCTCGCGCCAAGCCAGCACCTTCGCAGGAATCCACCGCGCCTGTTTGAGCAAGGCCAAATTGAACGCCGCCCCGGCCAGACCGCAGAGCACCGCAGCAATCAGCACCGGCAGAACGAAGGCAAGGGGAAAAATGTCCGGCGCGGTGATCTGGCCAAAATACAGATAGTTGCCAGCCAGCGCCAACGAGACCAGGCCGGAGAACACGATGCTGGTGATGAGCACGCCGTTGGTTCGCACCTCGAAGCTGCGGGTGAGTTCCTCGATGGCAAACAGAATACCGGCCAGCGGCGTGTTGAACGCTCCCGACAGCCCCGCCGCCGAGCCCGCCAGCAGCAACATGCGCTCCATGCGCAGCGATACACGGGGATAAAACCGCCGCATCTCGTTCATGATCGAGGCGCCGATGTGCACCGTTGGCCCCTCGCGGCCCAGCGTCAGGCCACCCAGCATGCCCATCAGCCCGAGACCGAGCAGATCGGAAGAGCGTCGTGTAGGGAAAGAGTGTAGATCTCGGTGGT
>CALBRU010000065.1 GCA_937927695.1 uncultured Thiomonas sp.
ATTCAAGCGCCTGACAGCCCTGGCTGCGGTCCTTTCCCTCGCCGCATGTTCCAGCATGGACATGGGATCACAAGCTGCAAAAACCGAAGCCACAGGATCGGCTGGCGGCGCCAACAGCCAGAACGCGAACAGCAAACTCGCTCGCTGCAACGCTCCGCTGGGCACGATTGCCGTGGTGGAAGACACCAATACACCTTGGTACGGCATTCTCACCAGCCAATATCAACTCGGTCCGACCACCCCGGTGCTCAAGCTCATGATCCAGCAGTCGAACTGCTTTGTGGTGGTCGATCGTGGCCGCGCCATGAACAACATGATGCAGGAACGCGCGCTGGCCCAATCGGGCGAGCTGCGGCAGAACTCGAATTTCGGCAAGGGGCAAATGGTTTCGGCGGACTACACCCTGAGCCCCACTATCACCTTCTCGAACAATAACGCTGGCGGCATTGGCGGATTAGTGGGCGGTCTGCTCGGTCCGGTTGGGGCCATTGTGGGTGGCAGTGTCAGCGCCAAGGAAGCCAGCACCCTGCTCACGCTGGTGGACAACCGCTCGGGCGTGCAGCTTGCTGCTGCCGAGGGTAGTGCGAAAAATTGGGATTTTGGTGCCATTGGCGGCTTGTTTGGCGGCGCAGCGGGCGGCATCGGCGGCGGTTATGCCAACACGGCGCAGGGCAAAGTCATTGTGGCGGCGTTCATGGATTCGTATAACGGTGTCGTCAAGGCCGTCGAGAACTACAAAGCGCAGGAAGTCAAAGGCGGACTGGGCACCGGCGGCCAACTCGGCGTGCAGGGCGGATCGACCCCGGCCGCACAGCCTGTGGCCGCAACGCAGGCCGCCCCCGCAACCATGACGCTCAAACAGGCGCAGGAAAAGCTCAACGCGCAGGGCTTTCCGGTCGGTACGCCCGACGGCGTAATGGGACCGCGAACCCGCGCTGAGCTCAAACGCTTCCAGAATTCGCGCGGCCTGCCTGAATCGGGCGTGCTCGACCAAGCCACGATCGCTGCGCTCAATCAGTAATTGCATCACCTTCTGCCCCTTAGGGCAGGTGCCCACGAAGGGCCGACTGATGTCGGCCCTTCGTCTATTCTGAAATCCACAAAACGCAACGTGTCCGACAGAAATTGCCAACAAAGTCACAAATTTTCACGATAAAGCGACCTGCGGTAGCCCACTTTCAGCTGCCCCGCTTGGGGAAACAACAAAGCACTTGGAATCATGCACTGACCGCCCATGAGCAAACAGCTCGAAGGCACAGACCCGGCGGTGTGCGGTTCGATGGGTTTCTGGGCCATCTCGCCACTACCACGCCCTGAAAATGCTGCAGCGCTCTGACCCGTAGCCGGTTAACGCCGGGTGATTAGCCCGGCGCCACGTACTTCCAGGGTGATGCTGTCGAGAATCTGCCCGCGCGCATCGACTAGCGCGAGCTGGTGGCGGCCTGGCAGCGGGAACCAAGACAGGCGCGCGCCTCGGCCCAGTGCACGGCCATCGAGTTGCCAGCGGGCATCTGCTGCAGAGGCGGTCAGTTCGACGCGCTGATTCTGCGGCGGAATATCGGGGTCGAGCGCGAATAGCGTACCGTCTGTCGGGGCGGTGATGCGGCGCTTTGCAATCGCTGGCTCGCCCGCCTGATTCCGACTGCTGCGCAGTCTCACCCCGGCGCTCAAGCCGGGGATGGTTTGCGGACCCAACGCAAAGCGCGACTGCGCCGTGCCGTGCAGAAACCATTCGCGGCGGGACGCTTCGCCGTGCGCGTCATAGCGTACCTCGATCTGCTGCAGCCCAGGCGGCGGCGCGGGCTGGCGGCTGGGAAGTTCCGCGTGCAAGGCGCGCATCACCGCGGCCCAGACGGGCGCCGCGCCGCTGACTCCGCTGACATCGTGCATAGGCGCGCCCGCAGCATTGCCCACCCATACGCCCACGGTGTAGCGCTGCGACCAGCCCACCGCCCAGTTGTCGCGCATGTCTTTGCTGGTGCCGGTTTTCACTGCGGTCCAGAACCGAGTGGCCAGCAGGCTGTCGGCGCCGAAGGTCGGTGCGCGGGCGTTGGGGTCGGAGAGGATGTCGCCGATGATCCAGGCCGCACCGGGGTCGATCGCCTGCCGCCCGGCTGATTGTTGCCCCGGCAGCAGCGCCACCGGCGACACCCTGCCGCCATTGGCCAGGGCGCGATAGGCATTGGTGAGATCGCGCAGCGACACCTCGGCCGCGCCCAGCGCCAGGCTGTAGCCGTAATAGTCGCCGGGCTGCGCAAGCGGCAGGCCCAGCGTTTGCAGCTCGCTGGCAAAGGCCTCGGGCGACACCATCACCAGTGTGCGTACCGCAGGAATGTTGAGCGAGGACGCCAGCGCGGTGCGCACACTGACCCAGCCCTTGAAGCGATGGTCGTAGTTCTGCGGGATGTAAAGACCCGACGCGGTAGGGATTTGCGTGGGCGTGTCGTCCAGCAGCGAGGCGGCGGTGAGCCGACGCTCGGCGATGGCCTGGGCGTAGAGCAGGGGCTTGAGGGTGGAGCCGGGCTGGCGCAGCGCGGTGACGCCGTCCACCTCGCCCGCCGCGCTGAAATCGCCCGACGAGCCCACCCACGCGCGCACCTCGCCGCTGGCGTTGTCGAGCACGATGACGGCTCCGTCCTGCACATTGCGGCCCCGCAGTTCGCCCAAGGCGCGCAGTAGCGCGGTTTGCGCCACGCGCTGGATGCGGGCATCGAGCGTGGAGCGAATCTGCGCGGGCGCACGCCCGCCCTGCGGCGTGCGCAGCGCGATCAGCTTGCGTCCCAGATGCGGCGCGATGCCTTCGCTGACGGCGAACTCACGGCGCTGCAGCGCGGCAGCGGTTTGTGGTTTCAGTCCGGCGCACAGATCATCGGAAGCGGTTGACGGTCTCCCTTGCATGTCGCGCAGCACGCCGCAAGCGCGCTGCGCGACCTTGGCGGCAGGGGCATTGGGCGCGCGCACCAGCGCGGCGGTGATGGCGGCTTCGCGTGCGTCCAAACCTTGCGGCGCTTTACCGAACAGGGTGCGCGAGAGCGCGTCGATGC
>CALBRU010000066.1 GCA_937927695.1 uncultured Thiomonas sp.
ACTCCTTCCTGTCGGTGCACAAGAACGGCCAAGTGGCCATCGTGCAGACCCGCGGCAATAAGGACACCCATGTCATTCTGCGCGGCGGCAAGACGCCGAACTACGACGCAGCCAGCGTGCGCGAGGCCTGCGCCGCACTCGAAGAGGCCAAGCTCGACTGCCGCCTGATGATCGACTGTTCGCATGCCAACAGCGCCAAGCAGCACATGCGCCAGCTCCTTGTTGCGCGCGACATTGCCGCGCAACTGGCCGCGGGCGAGCGCTGCATTTTCGGCGTCATGGCCGAGAGCCATCTGCACGGCGGGGCGCAAAAGTTCACTGCAGGCAAGGACGATCCGTCCAAGCTGCAATACGGCCAGAGCATCACCGACGCTTGCCTGCCGTGGGACGATTCGGTCGAGTTGATGCAGGTGTTGGCCGACGGCGTAAAGGCGCGGCGCAAACACAAGTCGGCGAAGTAAGCTTTTGCTTTTCACGCAACCGTAGGAGACCCCATGCCCGCCATCCGTATCGACCTTTTCGAAGGCCGCAGCCCCGAGGTGAAAAAACAACTCGTCGAAAACATCACCCAGACCGTGGTGGACACGCTCAAGTGTTCGCCCGACGCGGTGGACATCATTCTCAACGAGGTGTCCAAGTCGCACTGGGCCACCGGTGGCAAGCTGTGGAGCGAGCCGCGCCAGTGAACGTCCAGTGTCAGACGGGGGTGCCACATGGTGGGCTATAAGTGGTTCGAGTCGCTGATGGAGCAGGCCAACAAGCTGCTTCATGTGTTCATGGCCGTGGTGCTGCTCGTGGCCAGCCTGCTGCTGATCTGGCAGTTCGGGCAGGACGTGGTGCAGACCGTGCGTTCCGGCGCGGTGGCGCAGGGGTTTTTGCACGCGCTGGGCAATCTGTTCATCCTCTGGGTGCTGTCTTCGCTGATTTCCGCCGAAATCCGCTATATGCGCACCGGCAATTTTTCGGTGCTGGTGTTCATCGAGGCCGCACTCATCACCCTGTTGCGCCAGCTCATCATCATTCCGGTCGAGAGCCAAGGCCAGTTGCAGAACTGGGCCTGGACCTACGGCCTGATCACCGCAGCGGTCGTGGCGGTGGGCATCACTTACTTTCTGGTGCGCCGGGTGATGCCGGTTGAGCAGGAAGCAGATTCTGGAAGTTGATTGCTTATCGAAAAGTACTGAATCTTTCGCTTTATTCTTCCATTCACTTCCTGCTATCTCATCAATAGACTCATGGCCTGAAATGCCCCGCATAGTTCGCCGGGCGCCCCAACGAGGAGAGGGAATCATGGCCAGGATGCGTGCGGTGGATGCCGCGGTTTTAGTGCTCGAAAAAGAAGGCGTGCATCAGGCCTTCGGTGTGCCGGGTGCAGCGATCAACCCGCTGTATTCCGCGCTGCGCAAGAGCGGCCACATCGCGCATGTGCTGGCGCGGCACGTCGAGGCGGCGTCGCACATGGCTGAGGGCTACACCCGCACCGCGCCGGGCCATATCGGCGTGTGCATCGGCACTTCCGGCCCGGCGGGTACCGACATGATCACCGGGCTGTATTCGGCCATTGCCGACTCCATTCCCATTCTGTGCATCACCGGCCAGGCCCCGCGCGCGCGGCTGTACAAGGAGGACTTTCAGGCGGTGGATATCGAGTCCATCGCCAAGCCGGTGTGCAAATGGGCGGTTACCGTTCGCGAGCCCGCGCTGGTGCCGCAAGTGTTTCAGCAGGCGTTCCATGTGATGCGCTCGGGCCGTCCGGGGCCGGTGCTGATCGACCTGCCGCTGGACGTGCAGCTCGCCGAAATCGAGTTCGACGCCGATACCTACGCGCCGCTGGCGGTGTACAAGCCCACGGCGACAAAGGCGCAGATTGAAAAGGCACTGGACATGCTCGAAGCGTCTGAACGCCCGCTTATCGTCGCGGGCGGCGGCGTGATCAATGCCGACGCCTCGGATTTGCTGGTGCAATTTGCCGAGCTGACCGGCGTGCCGGTCATCCCCACGCTGATGGGCTGGGGCGCGATTGGCGACAGCCACCCGCTGATGGCGGGCATGGTGGGCCTGCAAACCTCGCATCGCGGCGGTAACGCCAACCTGCTGGCCTCCGATCTGGTGCTGGGCATCGGCAACCGCTGGGCCAACCGCCACACCGGCTCGCCAGAGGTTTATGCCAAGGGCCGAAAGATCCTGCATGTGGACATCGAGCCCACGCAGATCGGCCGGGTGTTCATGCCCGATTACGGCATCACCTCCGATGCGAAGGCGGCGCTCGAACTGTTCATCGCCGTGGCGCGCGAGCGCAAGGCCGCGGGCAAGCTCAAAGACCGCAGCGCCTGGGCGAACGCCTGCCGCGAGCGGGTGCAGACGCTGCTGCGCAAGTGGGACTACGACCAGATTCCCATCAAGCCCCACCGCGTTTATAAAGAGATGGTCGAGTTTTTCGACGCCAACACCCGCTACGTCACCACCATCGGCCTGTCGCAAATCGCGGCGGCGCAGTTGCTCAAGGTGGAAAAGCCGCGCCACTGGATCAACGCCGGGCAGGCGGGCCCGCTGGGCTGGACCATGCCCGCCGCGCTGGGCGTGCGCGTGGCCGATCCGACCGCTGATGTGGTGGCCATTTCCGGCGACTACGACTTCCAGTTTCTCATCGAGGAGCTGGCGGTGGGCGCGCAGTTCAAGCTGCCCTACATCCACATCGTGGTCAATAACTCCTACCTCGGCCTCATTCGCCAGGGCCAGCGCCAGTTCGACATGGACTTCTGCGTGCAGCTCTCGTTCGACAACGTCAACTCGCCCGAAGTCAGCGGTTACGGCATCGACTTCGTCAAGGTGACCGAAGGGCTGGGCTGCAAGGCCATTCGCGTGTTCGACCCGAACCAGATTCAGCCCGCGCTGGCGCAGGCGCGGCAGTGGATGAAGGAGTTTGCCGTGCCCGTGGTGGTCGAGATCATTCTGGAGCGCGTGACGAATATCTCCATGGGTGGTGAAATCGACGCCATCACCGAATTCGATCCCGTCATTGATCTCGTTCCTGCCGAAGCCTGAACCATGCCAAAGTTTGCCGCCAACCTCTCCATGCTCTTTACCGAAGAGCCTTTTATCGACCGTTTTGAAGCTGCCGCCAAAGCCGGTTTCAAGGCGGTGGAATTTCTCTTTCCGTACGCCCACACCGCGCAGCAGGTGCGCAACGCCGCGCTGGAAGCCGGGGTGCAGATCGTGCTGCACAACCTGCCCGCGGGCGATTGGGACGCGGGCGAGCGCGGCATCGCCTGCCTGCCAGACCGGGTGGATGAATTCCGCGAGGGTGTAGCCAAGGCCGTCGAGTACGCCACTGCGCTGGGCGTCACCCAGCTCAACTGTCTCGCGGGCAAGGCACCGGCGGGCGCCGATCCGGCCGTGCTGCGCGCCACCTTGGTCGAGAACCTGCGTTACGCCGCGGGGCAACTTGGCGCCCACGGCATCCGTCTGTTGATCGAGCCGATCAACACCTTCGACATTCCCGGTTTTTACCTGCACGGCACGGCGCAGGCGCTGGCCCTCATGGACGAGGTGGGCAGCGACAACCTGTTCCTGCAGTACGACATCTATCACATGCAGCGCATGGAAGGCGAGTTGGCCGCGACGATGCAAAAGCACCTGCCGCGCATCGGCCACATCCAGCTGGCCGACAACCCCGGGCGCAACGAGCCGGGCACTGGCGAGATCAACTACGCCTTCCTGTTCCAGCACCTAGACCGTATCGGCTACACCGGCCACATCGGCTGCGAATACAAACCCAAGACTACGACCACTGCGGGGCTGGGCTGGCTGGCCGCGCTATAAAACAGACACACGTTCACAACAAAACGGAGATCGACATGGCAACACTGGGATTCATCGGACTGGGCATCATGGGCACGCCCATGGCGGGCCATTTACTGGCGGGCGGGCATACGCTCTACGTTCACACCCGCAGCAAAGTGCCGC
>CALBRU010000067.1 GCA_937927695.1 uncultured Thiomonas sp.
GCCCCCATCCTCACCGCCGGTCTGTTTGACTACGCCGAATGGCGCGCGCAAGCGCTACAGCGCGTCAAAGCGCTGCTGACCTGGCTCGAAGAAAGCGGACTCGATCTCGAACAGGCACGGCCGCTGCTGCAGCGGCAGATCCAGCGCCTGGACAACGACCGCATGACCCTGGCCTTCGTGGCCGAGTTCTCGCGCGGCAAGTCCGAGTTGATCAACGCCATCTTTTTCAGCGGACACGGCCAGCGCATCCTGCCCGCCGGGGCCGGGCGCACCACCATGTGCCCGATGGAGCTGTTTTCCGACCCCGCGCAGCCCCGCGGCCTGCGGCTGCTGCCGATCGAAACCCGCTTGCAGTCGCAGACCCTGGCGCAATGGAAATCGAGCCCGCAGGTCTGGACGCATTTCGAGCTGCCCTCCCAGGATGCGCAGGGGTTGGCGCAGGCGCTCACCCATTTGTCCGACACCCAGCGCGTACCGCTGGAGCGTGCCCAAGAGTTGGGCTTCTTCCACGATGCCGAAGACCTGGCGCAGCTCAATACCGACGCCCAGGGCGAAGTGGAAATTCCGCTATGGCGTCATGCGCTGGTCAACTTTGCCCATCCGCTGCTCGATCAGGGCCTGAGCATTCTCGACACCCCGGGGCTCAACGCCGTGGGTGCCGAGCCCGAGCTGACCCTTTCGCTCATCCCCTCGGCCAACGCCGTGGTCTTCGTGCTCGGCGCCGACACCGGGGTGACGCGCAGCGATCTGGAAATCTGGAACCGCCACATCGCGACCACCAGCGGCGCGCAAACCCTGGTGGCGCTCAACAAGGTCGATGCGCTGTGGGACCCGCTGCTCACCGCGCCGCAAATCGCCGCCAGCATCGACCATCAATTGCAGACCACCGCGCAAACGCTGCATCTGCCGCTCGAACGGGTGTTTCCCGTCTCGGCGCACAAAGCCCTGCTGGCGCGCATTCAGGGCGACGGCCCGCTGCTCGCGCGCTCGGGCCTGGGCGCGCTGGAAAACGCGCTCAACCGCGCGGCCAATATCGACCGCCGCAGCCTGCTCGACGGCGCCGTGCGCGATGCGGTCGGGCAGGTGCAGGCTGAACTCTCACAACAACTGCGCAAGCAACTGCACGATGCCCAGGGACAGCTCGACGAACTGCAGGGACTGCGCGGCAAGAACGCCAATATGGTGGTGCTCATGCTGCAGCGCCTAGCCGCAGAGCGCAACGAGTTCGACGCCGGCATGGCGCAGGTTCTGGCGCTGCGGGCGGTCAACAACCGCATGCTCGAGCAGTTGCGCGAGCGCTTCGCCGCCAAGTCGGTGCTGCACGACCTGGAGCAACTTGAGTCGCGCATGGGCAGCGCGCTGCTGAAAGTCGGGGTGAAGGGCGAACTCGCCCGCATCGGCGCCGATCTGCGCAAACGGCTGGTGGATGCCGAAACGCAGATCGAAGAAATCCGCCAGATGCTCGCCGCCGCCTTCACCCGCGCCAACAGCGAATTCGGCTTCACCGTCACCGCGCCGCGGGTGCTGCGTCTGAGCGGCTTGATGCAGGAGTTCGACCGGGTGGTCAATGCCTATACCGAGCATCTCTCCGGCATGAACTGGCTCAAGCTGCAGAACAACGCCTACACCC
>CALBRU010000068.1 GCA_937927695.1 uncultured Thiomonas sp.
GTGGACGCGGAGCAGGCCGTCGAGGTGGGCATGGCGGAAATGTCGGCCGAGTTCCGCGCGGGGGGCAGTGAGGTGTATGTATCCGCGCCGCTGCCGAGGTCGCGTGCCCCGGCACCGCAGCAACGCGAGGGCTGAATCTTGACGCGCATGACTGCCTCGGTGGCTATCGTCGGCGCCGGCTTGGCCGGTCGCCTGCTGGCGTGGCGCCTGCTCAGTGCAGGCGTGCCGGTCACCCTGGTCGATGCACGCGGCCGCGACGATCTCGATCATGCGGCCGGGGTGGCTGCCGCGATGCTGGCGCCCTATGCCGAGCTGGTGGTGGGCGATGCCGATCTGTTCGCGCTCGGCGAGCAGTCTTTGGCGATCTGGCCGCAATGGCTGACCACGCTGCAGGCGCAGACCGGGCAGGCGGTGGACTTTCACCATGAAGGCTCGCTGGTGGTCGCGCACGCGCCCGACTATCCCGGTCTGGCGCACTATGCCGATCTCATCCGCTACCGCCTGCCTGCCGCCAAAGGCGACGCGGTGCAAAGCCTGGACGGACCAGGCATCGCCGCGCTGGAGCCCGAATTCGCGGGACGTTTCAGCCGTGGCCTTTGGCTGCCGCTGGAAGGCCAACTCGACAATGGGCAATTGCTGAAAGCCCTGCAAGCCGCCATCGAGCAGGCCATGGCGCGCGTGGGCGGGCAGTGGCTCGATCGCACGAGCGTGCAAAGCGTGCAGGCCCGCTCGGTACACACCAACGACGGCGCGCTGATCGAGGCCGATGCGGTGGTGGACTGCCGCGGCGTGAACGCGGCCTGGCCGGGCGTGCGCGGCGTGCGTGGCGAAGTGCTCACCGTGACTTGCCCTGCGGTGAGCCTGCGCCGACCGGTGCGGCTGATCCATCCGCGCTACATGCTCTACATCGTGCCGCGCAGCGAAGGGCGCTTCATCATTGGCGCGACCGAACTGGAGTCGCAGGACACCGGGCCGATCACCGTGCGCTCCATGCTCGAACTCGCCAGCGCGCTCTACAGCGTGCATCCGGCGTTTGGCGAAGCGCGCATCACCCGCGTGGCCACCAGCCTGCGCCCGGCAACCGATGATCATCAACCCGTTTGGGCGCAGCGCGAGGGCGTCTGGCAATTGAACGGCTTCTATCGCCACGGCTATCTCGTGGCTCCGGCAATGGTGCAGCGGGCCGAGCGCGATCTGTTGGCCGTGCTGCGCTCGCAGACTGTGGAGATTCTTGGATGAACACCCCCAATCTTCAAAACGCATCGGCTCTGTCGCTGCAAGTCAACGGCGAGCCCGTGCAAACTTCCAGCGCCACACTGGCCGACTTGCTCACCGAGCGCGGCTACGACGCCACGCAGGCTTTGGCTTGCGCGGTGAATCGGCGTTTCGTGCCGCGCAACCTCTGGGCGCAACAGGTCTTGCAGCCGGGCGACGCCATCGAAGTGGTCAGCCCTGTGGTGGGAGGATGAAATGGATCTCGCCAACATGACTCAGACGGCTTCTCCCCTGCCACCCCATTCCGCCGTGCTGAGCCAGCCCGATCCCTTACAGGTTGGCGGCGTCAGCCTGCACAGCCGCCTGTTTCTGGGCACCGCGCGTTATCCGGCGCCCAGCGTGCTGGCAGAGGCCGTGCAGGCCGCGCAGGTGGAGGTGCTCACCGTGTCGCTACGCCGCTTAGCTCCCGAAAGTCAGGCCGGGCAGGCGTGGTGGCAGCGCATCCGTGAGATGGGACAGCATCTGCTGCCCAACACCGCCGGCTGTCATTCGGCGGACGAGGCCATCACCCTGGCCCACATGGCCCGCGAGATTTTCGGCACCCACTGGATCAAGCTCGAAGTCATCGGCGACGACTACACCCTGCAGCCCGATCCCTGGGGCACCGTGGCCGCGGCGCAAGCCCTGGTGCGCGAGGGCTTTGCCGTGTTTGTCTACACCACCGACGATCTGGTGACCGCGCTCAAGCTGCGCGATGCCGGAGTCGCCGCCATCATGCCCTGGGCCGCGCCCATCGGCACCGGCGCCGGGCCGCGCAACCTGCCCGCACTGCGCACCCTGCGCGAGCGCCTGCAAGGTAGCGTGCTGGTGGTCGATGCCGGCATCGGCGCCCCCCACCATGCGGCGCAGGTGATGGAACTGGGCTATGACGCCGTGCTGGTGAACACCGCAGTGGCCGAGGCCGGCGACCCGGTGGCGATGGCCCGCGCTTTTACACTGAGTGTGCAGGCCGGCCGTCTGGCCCATCGCGCGCTGCCCATGCGAGAGCGCGAAGTGGCGCAAGCCTCTACGCCCATGGTGGGCGTGCCGTTCTGGCATCAGGGGAGTTGAGCGCGTGAAAAAAGGACGTCTGGAAGCCTTCAGCGATGGCGTGTTCGCCATCATCATCACCATCATGGTGCTGGAATTGAAAGTGCCGCACGGCGAGCATCTCGACGCTCTGCTGCCACTGTGGCCGGTCTTTCTCAGCTATGTGCTCAGCTTTGTTTACGTGGGTATTTACTGGAACAACCACCATCATCTGTTCCAGGCGTGCGACCGGGTTTCGGGCGCGGTCTTGTGGGCCAACCTGCACCTGCTGTTCTGGCTCTCGCTGTTCCCCTTCGTCACCGGCTGGTTGGGGGAAAACCACTTCGCCGCGCTGCCTGCCGCGGTGTACGGCATCGTGCTGCTGATGGCTGCGATGGCCTATTGGATTTTGCAAAACACGCTGATTGCCGCGGAAGGCGAGCGCTCTGTCCTGCGGCGCGCCTTGGGCCAGGACTGGAAGGGTAAGCTCTCGCCAGTGCTCTACCTGGCAGGCATCGTGGTCAGTTTTTGGCAGGCCGGGGCGGCGCTTGCGTTTTATGTGGGGGTAGCGCTGCTCTGGCTGGTTCCTGACCGGCGGATTGAAAAAACGCTGCGCTAAGGTTGAGCGCCGAGGCTGTAAAACACCACGCTGTCCTTGAAAGGCGTGCTGTGCAACCCTTGGGCGAGCCCGCTGGCCTGCCAGCTTTGCAGCCGCTTGCGCGACACCCAGACGGCCACGGGTTTGCCCTCGGTGCGGGCTTCGAGCAGCGCGTTTTCGTCCACGCAAGCGTTCTGCCGCCTGTCGTCCCGGCAGCCGAACCACAGGTCTTCGCTGGTACTGTCGATCACGAACAAGTGTGGGACGCCGTAGAACAAAAGTGATGCATCGTGATCCTCGAAGGTTTGCCAGGAGAACCACACGGTGCCTGCGGGCAACAGTCGATGCATGACCCCAGCGACCTGTT
>CALBRU010000069.1 GCA_937927695.1 uncultured Thiomonas sp.
GTCGCCATTCGAGGCACCAACGGCAAGACCGCCGTCACAGGGCTGACCGGGCTGATGCTGGAGCGCGCGGGTTGGAGCGTGGCGGTGGTGGGAAACATTTCGGCCGCCGTGCTCGACGTGCTGCAGGCCCGGCTTGCCGCCGACGACCTTCCCGCAGCCTGGGTGCTGGAGCTCTCCAGCTTCCAGCTTCATGGCATGGAGGGCTTCGCCGCCGACGCGGCCACGGTGCTCAACATCACCCAGGACCATCTCGACTGGCACGGTGATATGACGGCCTACGCCGTCGACAAGGCCAACATCTTCGGCAATCAGGGCGCGCAGGGCGTCATGGTGCTCAATCGCGACGATCCGCAGGTGATGGCCATGCAACGCCCGGGGCGCAAGCTGCGGCGCTTTGGTCTGTCCGCGCCGCAACAACCGGGAGACTGGGGCGTGGTGCGCGAAGGCGGCATCGACTGGCTGGCGCGCGCCTTGCCCGACGCGGAGGCTGAAACCGCGCAAGTTGTCACCAAAGCCCCGCGCCGCGCCAGGCCGACTGCGCAGCCTGCCGCCGAGCTGGCCTTGCAGCGTTTGATGCCCACCGAAGCCCTGCGCATTCAAGGCGCGCACAACGTCGCCAATGCCCTGGCCGCGCTGGCTTTGGGCGATGCCGTGGGCGCGCCGCTCGCGCCCATGCTGCATGCTCTGCGTGAGTATCGCGGCGAGCCGCATCGCATGCAGACCGTGGCGGTGATCGACGGCGTGCGCTGGATCGACGACAGCAAGGGCACCAATGTCGGCGCCACGGTGGCGGCACTGGCGGGCATGGAAACGCCGGTGGTGCTGATCGCCGGTGGGGACGGCAAGGGGCAGGATTTTTCGCCGCTGCGTGCGCAGGCTGCGCGGCTGCGCGCTGCGGTGCTGATCGGCCGCGATGCGCAGGCCATCGCCGCGGAGCTGCAGGGGCTGGCCCCCACCGAATTCACGCAGTCCCTGGAGCAGGCTGTGCAGCGCGCCGCCACGCTGGCACAGACCGGCGACGCGGCGCTGTTGTCACCCGCCTGCGCCAGTCTGGACATGTTCCGCAACTATGCGCATCGTGCCGAGGTGTTCACCCAGGCCGTTCGTGATCTGGCCGAGCAGCGCGGGCAGGTGTGGAGTGAAGGAGCCGACCATGCTTGAGCGCATGCTGCCCTTCCTCGGTCGCAAGCGCGACAAGTCAGCGGCCGATCTGCCGGTGCGTGTGGGGCATAGGGCGCCGCGCAATTCGCGCATGCTGGAGTACGACCAGAACCTGGTCTGGGTCACGCTGCTGCTGCTGGCCTACGGCCTGGTCATGGTGTATTCGGCCACGATTTCCTTCCACGACTCGCCGCGTTATGCGCAGTGGTCGCCCTACCACTATTTCATCCGCGATCTGTTCTCCATCGCTGCGGCGTTGCTGGCAAGCTGGATCGTGGTGCAGATTCCGATGGCCGAGCTGCAGAAATGGTCGATGCGTTTTTTCTTTCTCTCGCTGATCGGGCTGGTGCTCGTGCTGCTGCCGCATATCGGCAAGGACGTGAACGGCTCCAAGCGCTGGGTGGTCTTCCCCGGCGGGCTGAATTTCCAGCCCTCCGAGCTGGTCAAGCTCACTGCGCTCATCTATGCTGCCGATTTCATGGTGCGCAAGCAGGAGGTCAAGCAAAGCCTGCTCAAGACCTTCCTGCCGATGATGGCGGTGATGATGATCGTGGGCGTGCTGCTGCTGGCCGAGCCCGACATGGGCGCCTTTTTGGTCATCGCGTCCATCACCTTGGCCATCCTGTTTCTCGGTGGGGCCAACGGCAAGCTGTTTTCGGTGTTCAGCGTGGCGGTGATCGGCGCCTTTGTGTTGATGATCGTGCTCTCGCCCTGGCGGCGTGATCGCATCTTCGCCTATCTCAACCCTTGGTCGGAATCGAATGCGCTGGGCAGCGCCTATCAGCTCTCGCACGCGCTGATCGCCATGGGGCGCGGCGAGTGGTTCGGCGTCGGCCTCGGCGGCAGCATTGAAAAGCTGCATTACCTGCCTGAAGCGCACACCGACTTTCTGCTGGCCATCATCGGCGAGGAACTGGGTCTGGTGGGTGTCGGCGTGGTGATCTTCGCGTTTTACTGGATCGTGCGCCGCGCCTTCGACATCGGCCGTCAGGCGCTGGTGCTCGACCGCATGTACAGCGCCTTGGTGGCGCAGGGCATCGGCGTGTGGATCGGCGGGCAGGCCTTCATCAATATCGGCGTGAACCTCGGTCTGTTGCCCACCAAGGGGCTCACACTGCCGCTGATGAGCTATGGCGGCTCGGCGCTGCTGCTCAACTGCATGGCCATCGCCGTGTTGCTGCGCGTCGATTTCGAAAACCGAGTGTTGATGCGCGGAGGGCATGTATGACAAGCCCCACCCGAGATCGCCACGATGTGGCGCTCCCCCCCCAGGGGGCGGAACAAGGCTTGGGGCGGCCCGGCGCCTTGTTCGGGGAAGTCCCCCCCCGAGAGCACCGCGCTGCGGCGCTTTCCCCCCAGGGGGCGGGGCAAGGCTTGGGACGGCCCGGCGCCTTGCCCCCGTCGCATTCCCATGTATCCGTTGCCGTCATCATGGCGGGCGGCACCGGCGGCCATATCTTCCCCGGCATTGCCGTGGGCGAGGGCTTGCGCGCTGCGGGCTGGACGGTGCACTGGATGGGTGCGCCCACCGGCATGGAGGCGCAGCTCGCGCCGCGCTACGGTTTCGACATGCTTTGGGTGCGTTTCGGTGGCCTGCGCGGCAAAGGTTTGCTGACCAAACTGCTGCTGCCGCTCAATCTGCTGCGCGCCTTCTGGCAGGCTTTGCGCGGCTTGCGCCGCGTTGGCGCCGACGTGGTGGTGAGCATGGGCGGCTATATCGCCTTTCCCGGTGGCTTGATGAGCGTGTGGGCTGGGGCCAAGCTGGTGGTGCATGAGCAGAACGCCGTTGCCGGTCTGGCCAACAAGGTGCTCGCGCGCCTGGCCGACCGCAGCTACACCGCGTTTCCCGACGCGCTGCCGGGTGCGCAGTGGGTGGGCAATCCGGTGCGTGCGGAAATCTGCGCCTTGCCTTCGCCCGAGCAGCGTTACGCCGGTCGCAGCGGGCCGCTGCAGGTGCTCGTGGTCGGCGGCAGTCTGGGCGCGCAGGCGCTCAACTCGCTGATACCGCAGGCGCTGGCACTTTTGCCCGCGGGCGAACGCCCGCAGGTGCGTCATCAAAGCGGGGCCAAGCATTTGCCGACCCTGCAACAGGCTTATGCCGACGCTGGTGTGCAGGCCGACTGCGTGGCCTTCATCGACGACATGGCCGCGGCTTATGCGCAGGCCGATCTGGTGATCTGCCGCGCCGGCGCCTCGACCGTGACTGAAGTGGCCTGCGCCGGTGTGGCGGCGCTGTTCGTGCCGTTTCCCCATGCGGTCGATGACCACCAGACGGTGAACGCGAAATTTCTCGCAGGCCGCGATGCGGCGCTGCTGATTCAACAACGCGACCTGAGCGCGCAGGGGCTTGCCGAACTGCTGCAAAGTCTGGACCGCCCGCGCCTGCTGCAACTGGCGCAGGCCGCACGTGGCCTGGCGCGGCCGGATGCGGTGCAGGCTGTCGTGGAGGGCTGCAACGCCCTGCTGCCGGGACGCAAAACGAGCAAAGAAACAGGAAGGCAAGGGCGATGAAACACGCCATTCGCAAAATTCATTTCGTCGGCATCGGTGGCGCCGGTATGAGCGGCATTGCCGAAGTGCTGCACAACCTGGGCTATGCCATCAGCGGCTCGGATCTGAACGAGAGCGCCACCGTGCGCCGATTGCGCGAACTGGGCCTGCGCGTGGCGATCGGGCACGACGCCGCTCAGGTGCAGGATGCCGATGCCGTGGTCGTCTCCACCGCCGTGCGCGCCGACAACCCCGAGGTGCTCGCGGCGCGTGCACGCCACATTCCGGTGGTGCCGCGCGCGGTCATGCTGGCCGAGTTGATGCGCCTCAAGCGCGGCATTGCGATTGCGGGCACGCATGGCAAGACCACCACCACCAGTCTGGTCGCCAGCGTGCTGGCCGAGGGCGGGCTCGATCCGACCTTCGTCATCGGCGGGCGGCTCAACAGCGCCGGGGTCAACGCCAAGCTCGGGCAGGGCGAATACATCGTGGTCGAGGCCGACGAATCCGACGCCTCTTTCCTCAACCTGCTGCCGGTCATGGCCGTGATCACCAATATCGACGCCGACCACATGGACACCTACGGTCACGACCCGGCCCGGTTGCGCCATGCCTTCGTCGATTTCATCGCCCGGCTGCCGTTCTACGGCGCGGCCGTACTGTGCGTGGATGACGCCGCGGTGCGCTCCATTCTGCCTTTCGTCTCCAAGCCCGTCACCAGCTACGGCTTTGCCGAAGACGCGCAGGTGCGCGCCATCGACGTGCGGGCCGAGGGCGCGCAGATGCACTTCACCGTGCTGCGTCGCAACGGCGTGCAACTGCCGCCGCTGGCCGTCACGCTGAACCTGCCGGGGCGGCACAACGTGCAGAACGCACTGGCCGCCATCGCCGTGGCCACCGAACTGAATGTGGACGACGCCGCCATCCAGCGCGCGCTGGCCGGGTTCACCGGCGTGGGTCGGCGTTTCCAGCGTTATGGCGAAGTGGCGGCGCATCACGGCGGGCACTTCACCCTGATCGACGATTACGGCCACCATCCGGTTGAAATGGCCGCCACGCTGGCGGCGGCCCGCGGCGCCTTTCCGGGGCGACGGTTGGTGCTCGCCTTCCAGCCGCATCGCTACACCCGCACCCGCGATCTGTTTGAAGACTTCGTGAAAGTGCTCGGCGAGGCCGACGCGGTGCTGTTGGCCGAGGTGTACGCCGCCGGTGAAGCTCCGCTGGTCGCGGCCGACGGTCGCAGCCTGGCGCGTGCTGTGCGTGTGGCCGGCAAGACCGAGCCGGTGTTCGTCGAAGCCGTGGCCGATCTGCCGCAGGCCATTCTGGAGATGGCGCGCGAGGGCGACGTGCTGATCTGCATGGGGGCAGGTTCCATCGGCGCCGTGGCCGCTCAAGTGGTGGCGCTGGCAAAGGAGACCGCGCAATGACACCCTGGCCGCAAATCGATCCGCGCGGCCTGGGCCGGGTCGCGGTGCTCATGGGCGGCCTATCCGCCGAGCGCGAGATCTCGCTGATGTCGGGCAAGGGCGTGCTCGCCGCGCTGCAGTCGCGCGGGGTCGATGCCTTTGCTTTCGATCCGTCGGTGGACGACCTGGCTGCGCTCAAGTCGTTCGGCGCGAAGCGCGCGTTCATCACTCTGCATGGCCGCTGGGGTGAAGACGGCACGGTACAGGGCGGGCTCGAACTGCTCGGCATTCCCTACACCGGGCCGGGCGTGCTGGCCTCGGCCCTGGCGATCGACAAGGCCATGACCAAGCGACTGTGGCATTTCGAGAACCTGTCCACCCCCAAATGGCGCGAGGTGGGCACGCTCATCGAAGCCCGCGCGGCGGCGGCCGTGCTGGGCTTTCCGCTGATTTTCAAGGCCACGCATGAAGGCTCCACGCTGGGTCTCAAGCGCGCCGACAGCGAGGCCGAAGTGCAAGCCGCCTATCTCGAAGCCGCACGCTTTGACAGCCGGGTGCTGGTGGAACAGTTCATCGAGGGCGACGAAGTGACCTGCGCGGTGATCGGCGCGGGCGATCAGGCGCGGGCGCTGCCGCTTATCCGCATCGTCGCCCCGGGCGGCAACTACGACTACGAACACAAGTATTTCAGCGACGACACCCGCTACATCTGCCCAAGCGAATTGCCTGCCGACGAAGAAGCGCGCATTCAGGATCTGGTCTTGCGCAGCTATCGCACGCTGGGCTGCCGCGGCTGGGCGCGGGCCGACGTCATGATTCGCGCCACCGACCGCCAGCCCTTTCTGCTGGAGATCAACACCTCGCCCGGCATGACCTCGCATTCGCTGGTGCCCATGGCCGCGCGGGTGGCCGGGCTGGAATACGCCGATCTGTGCCTGCTCATTCTCAGCATGGCGGCGCTCGATCAACCGCATAAGGTGGTTGACCCCCACGCTGCGGCTTCGCCTGCGCTGCCCCCGGCCGGTGGCGAGAAGGGCGACCGATGAGCCGACCGATGAGCAGCTACGCCCCGCGCGAACTCCCGCTCGACATCCGCCTGATGCAAGGCACCTCGCGTGCCCTGTTCTGGCTAGTGGCGCTCGGCTGCCTGTTCGTGGCCGGGCACTGGCTGATGCAGCGCAACTGGTGGGACATCCGCGCAGTGCGGCTTCAGGGCGACCTGCAGCGCATCAGCCCGGTGACGGTACGGGCCGAGGCCCTGCCGCAGTTGAGGGGCAATTTCCTCACCATCAATCTTGCCCAGGCGCAGCGGGTGTTCGAGAGCCTGCCGTGGGTGCGTACCGCTGTGGTGCAGCGGCTGTGGCCGATGCAACTGGCCGTCACGCTGCAGGCGCAGCAGCCGGTGGCCATCTGGCGCGAGCCGGGCAGCGCGCCGCAACTGGTCAACGTGCAGGGGCAGGCGTTCACCGCCAACCTCGGCGAAGTCCAGGGGCTGGGTCTGCCGCAGTTCAGCGGTCCGGCGGGAACCAGCGCGCAGGTCTTGCAGATGAGCCAGACGCTGCAGCCTTTGATGCAGGAATTTCATCAGACGGTCGCCACGCTGGCGCAAGGCAGCGGCGGCAACTGGAGCGTGCAGACCCGCACCGGTCTGCGCATCGACCTGGGCAGTGCGCCCGACAGCGCGGCGACGCAGACCCGTCTCAAACAGTTCATGACCCTGATGCCGCAGCTCGAAGCCCGCTACGGGCGGTCCATCGACAGCGTCGATCTGCGCTATCCCAACGGCTTCGCCGTGCATCTGCAAGGCGTGGATCTGCCGGGCATGAACAAGACAACGAACAAGACACCGCAATCCGTGGGGAGGAAAGACTGACATGGCCAAGGACTACAAGGATCTGGTGGTGGCGCTGGACATCGGCACCTCCAAAGTGCTGGTGGTGGTGGCTGAAATGCTGGCCGATCGCGACAACCCGGCGGCGGGTTTCAAGATCGTCGGCATGGGCCAGGCGCCGACCGCGGGCATGCGCCGCGGGGTGGTGGTGGACATCGAGGCGACGGTGCAATCCATTCAGGCAGCCTTGAAGGAGGCCGAACTGATGGCCGATTGCAAGATCACCCATGTGATCACCGGCATCACCGGCAGCCACATCCGCGGGCAGAACTCGCATGGCATGGTGGCCATCAAGGACCGCGAAGTCACGCAGGCCGACGTCACCCGCGTGATCGAAACCGCCAAGGCGGTGAACATTCCGGCGGATCAGCGCTTGCTGCTGGTCGAGCCGCAGGAGTTCATCATCGACGGCCAGGACGTGAAAGAGCCGGTGGGCATGAGCGGCGTGCGGCTGGAGGTGAACGTGCACATCGTCACCGGGGCGCAGACCGCTGCGGAAAACGTGCTCAAGTGCGTGCGCCGCTGTGGCCTGGAGGTCGAGCAACTGGTGCTGCACCCGCTGGCGTCCAGCCACGCCGTGCTCACCGAAGACGAGAAGGAACTCGGCGTGGCGGTGGTGGACATCGGCGCCGGCGTGACCGACATTGCCATCTACACCGGGGGCGCCATCCGCCATACCGCCATCATTCCGGTGGCCGGCGAGCTGGTCACCAGCGACATCGCCATGGCCCTGCGCACGCCCACGCGCGACGCCGAAGACATCAAGATCGAGCACGGCATCGCCAAGCAGGTGCTGGCCAATCCTGAAGAGACGCTGGAGGTGCCGGGGCTGGGCGACCGCGGGCCGCGCATGCTGTCGCGGCAGGTGCTCGCCAGCGTGATCGAGCCGCGTACCGAAGAAATCTTCGCGCTTGCACAGCAGGTCATTCGCGATTCTCACTTCGAGGAAGTGCTGTCTTCCGGCGTGGTGCTCTGCGGCGGTTCGGCGCAGATGCCCGGCATGGTCGAACTGGCGGAAGACATTTTTCTCAAGCCGGTGCGCGTGGGCGCGCCCAGTTACACCGGCCCGCTGGCTGACATGGTGCGCAATCCGCGTATGGCCACGGTCATGGGACTGTTGGCCGAGGCCTTGCACCAGCGGCAGCGCGGTGCACGCCTTGCGCAAAAGAGCAGTTCAGTCAAGGGCTCGCTGGGACGTTTGCGTGAGTGGTTTGCAGGGAATTTTTGAGTTCTGCGGGGCGGCGTCTGGAGGGTCCGGGCGCAGCCCCGCAGAGTGTGTTCGGCGGGCGTAAGGTGCGTCAGCCGGTTTTTTAACGGAGGTGTGACATGGCTTTTGAAATGATCGAGAACGACGCCCAAAGCGCGTTCAACCAAGGAACCAACATCAAGGTGATCGGTGTTGGCGGCGGCGGCGGCAACGCGGTCGAACACATGATCGCCTCGGGCGTGCGTGGCGTGGAGTTCATCTGCGCCAACACCGATGCGCAGGCGCTCAAAAGCTCAGGCGCGCATCAGTTCCTGCAACTGGGCAAGACGGGTCTGGGCGCTGGCGGCAAACCGGTGGTCGGGCGCGAGGCGGCGGATCAGGCGCGTGGCCAGATTCGTGATGCGCTCGAAGGCGCGCACATGCTGTTCATCACGGCTGGCATGGGCGGCGGTACCGGCACGGGCGCCGCGCCGGTGATCGCCAAGATCGCCCGCGAAATGGGCATCCTCACCGTGGCCGTGGTGACGCGCCCGTTCGACTTCGAGGGCTCCAAGCGCATGGCCAACGCCGAGCAAGGCCTGGCCGAGCTGGAGGCCAATGTCGATTCGCTCATCGTCGTGCTCAACGAAAAGCTGCTGGAGGTTTACGGCGACGACATCAGCCAGAAAGAGGCTTTCGCCAAAGCCAACGACGTGCTTAAGAACGCCACTGGCGGCATTGCCGAGATCATCAATGTGCCGGGCCTGATCAACGCCGACTTCGAGGACGTGAAGAGCGTGATGGGCGAGCCGGGCAAGGCGATGATGGGCACCGCGGTGGCCAGCGGCCCCGACCGCGCCCGTCTGGCGGCCGAGCAGGCTGTGGTCTGCCCGCTGCTCGACGGCGTCGATCTCTCGGGCGCCAAGGGCGTGCTGGTAAACATCACCGCCGACGACTCGCTGCGCTTGGGCGAAACGCGCGAGGCGATGAACGCCATCCGCGCCTATGCCTCGCCGGAAGCCAACATCATTTTCGGCACGGTCAACGATCCGACCATGGGCGATTCGCTGCGCGTGACGGTGCTGGCTACGGGCTTGTGCGGCAAGGCCGAAAAGGTCGCGCCGGAACTCACCATCATCCGCACCGGCACCGACAACATGCCGCTGCGCACGCAGGGCTATGGCGGCCAGGCCGGCGCGGACCCGTATCAAAGCCCGGCGATCTGGCGCAGCGGCCGCGGCGCACCGTCGGCGCATGTGAACGCGCTGATGCAAAGCGGTATGGAGGAAATGGAAATTCCGGCTTTCCTGCGCAAGCAGGCGGACTGAACTTTTCCGCAAAAAAGCGCCCGGTGACGGGACGCGGCGATGCACTGTGGCGGTATGGGCCGCACCGCAGGGCCTGCCCGTCCCCCCGACGGAGTGACCCGACTCCGCATGGGTTTGTCGCCGCCGCGCAGGAGCCGAGGCGTTGCTGCGCTCTGACAGATCACCTCCCTGTCAGGGCGCGGCACGCGGGTCAACAACGCGGGCCAGCAACGCTGGCCGAAAGCGCCTCGGTGCTCCTTCAGGGTCTCCAGCAGGATTCAAGTCTGGCACCTAGAATGCATAGCATCTCGCAATCAAATTTAGATTTCTC
>CALBRU010000070.1 GCA_937927695.1 uncultured Thiomonas sp.
TGTCCTTGCATCTTCTTGACTTTGGTCCCGTCGATCACGATCTCGATCAGTGATTGCCCAGTCACTGGACTGACCACTCGCGAGACCTCAATCCCCCTCTCCAACTCGGACGGGCGACACCCGCTCAAGGCTGCCAGCAACAAGGCGTCGGCGTACCGGCCTGTGCTGCCTCGAAGACACAACTGCTCCCGCCAGTCTGGGGGCAGTCCGCCCAAGGCAACTCGTTTGCTGCGGCGCCGCGCCCTGTGACCCACCAGACCCTGCCGCCTGAGTTCAATCACCGCTTGGATGTGGTCAATTTGCTCGTCGAGCAAGCCCAACCACTTCTGTGCCAACTCTGCCGTCACCGGCTCCACGATGCTGTCCAGCAACTCCACCTGCCGCGACTGCAAGGTGAAGCGCAGTGCAGCGATGCGCTTCTGGAAGGTGGTTGGGCGGCGGGTATCTGACACCGCGCCGATCAGCCCACCATCGGCCGTTTTGGCACGCGTCAGCAGGGTCTGGCCGAGCCGCAGGTAGTCGTGCTCGGTGTTTGGTGAGCGACCGGTTCTGCGATTTCGCTCCGAGGCGATCTGTTGAATCAACTCGGTGGAATGCAGCAGCTTGGCCTTCAAGTCTTCGATGAGGTCAATCATGCGGGCCTCCCTCCTGAGCCTTGCGGACCGTTGAACTCACCCAAAAGGTCTTTGGCGCCACAGGCGGTGGCGAGACGTGCAGCTCAAGACCGCCCGGGTATCGAGAGACCTTTGCTTGTGGATACACCATCAGCACCTTATGCAGCGCATGCAGGAATCCCCGTCGAAAGGTCTCGGCAGCATGCGTGCCGCTTGGCTCATGGGCAAACTGACGCATGAGCGTCGCCCACGGGACCTCGACCGCCTGGCCTTGGATTCGATGCAGGCGGTAGGCCAGCCAGGTATAGACGTCCAACGCAAGTGCAGACCCCTTGAGTCTCGCCAACGCTCTGCCATCAAGCGGCACGCTGTGCTCGATGAGTTCAGCATAAAACTCCGCGCTCAGGACGAGGAGACCTGGCCATCTAGAAGCGCTGCCTAGACAGCGCGGTTGCCAGGCATCAAATTGGCGAATGGGAAGGCTGTTGACTGTCCGCCCCTGAAAGCCAATCTGTAGACGACAAGCAGCCAGGGAGTGCATTTGCCGCCGCAGCATGCGATAGCGGTGTCCCTGAAGGTCGTACCCAAGCATCGACAGGAACGTTGCCGCGTGGCGGCCGACATCCACCTCGCGACTTCGGTGTCTCAGTGAAAGCGTGGAGATGCAAGTGAGTGCCAGCCGTGCCATGGCGCCGTACGGCACGGGCTGTGGAACAGGCCCTGCGCCCTCATCCAACAATCCAGCTTGGACGCACAGCCAAGCTGCGCCGAAGTGGTGATGAAACTCGCGACCCTGGACATGTGTGCGGGGCAGGCCGATCTGACTCATGATCGAGTGGCAGAACATCAGCTCGTCGCCTGCGGGGGCTTCCATGCAGATGGCCACGTTGGCGTTGATCAGTTTTTCCGCGCTCATTGGGCACCCCCTTCCCTGGGGGCACGAGCTGCGGAGGTTTGGGCCCAACGCTCTCGGGCCAACTGTTCGACCTTGGTCGGCCGCCCGCGCGGGCGCTTACGTGGAGGCGGCTCGGCCGGCCGGGTGGATTCGATCCACCGAAGAACGTCGGCTTCGTGCCAGCAAAGACGCCTGCTGTGGGGCAACTTGAACGGCTGGGGAATGAGGTGCTGGTACTTGGCATTGGTCGCGCAAGTGCGAATCGTCGTGACCCGCTTACCAATCAAGGCTGCCAGTTGTTCAATGAAAAGAATTCGAGGGATGCCGCTGTCCTGCGCGGCAAGTTGTTTGGGCATGTTTCACCATCACTGTGGCGTTGAGCGACCAAGTCGCTACAGCAGCACGAAGACGTGCCGCGACGCAAATTCAGCGATGGCGATGCCGGGGAGGCGGAGATGAACGACCCAGTGGGGCAGAGATGAACGTCTCGACGTGACGTGAGCGCTTCAAGCGCCGATCCCGCGCCACGCGGAGAGAAGCCACTATCTGGTCGTGAACAGGCATCCAAACCAGAAACATCACCCCAACGGTTGTGGTGACGGCCAGCAAGCTTGTCCAAGCCAGAGCGGTGGAGAACTGATGCAGCCAATTCGCTGCCTCGAACTGCGTGCCGATGAATTCAGCGATACAAGCAAAAAGCCCCAAGCCACAAGCGAACACCGCAACGCAGAAGGCGACGTGGCGTACTCGTTTAAGGTCTTGAATGGTGGGCACGAGTGTGAACTTGAAACGTTGTTCATGAGTGTGTCGACACCATAGAGCCAAAGGCGTGGTGTGTCAAAGCGCTAAGCCAAGCGACACGCACGCCTGCATTCATGCCCATTCAAGTCTTGGGACAAATTTGGGACACCAAGCCCCGAAATTTGCTTTGAAACGACATTCATGACGATTCAAAGAAAAAAGCCCAAGTGCTTGATTCACTTGGGCTTTTTGCTGAATGTGGTGGTCGGGGTGAGAGGATTCGAACCTCCGGCCTCTACGTCCCGAACGTAGCGCTCTACCAGGCTAAGCTACACCCCGATCTCTAGTGGTACGCGCAGTTTGCTTCATCTCGCCGCTCAGGCATTGTTGCCTGTGCCGTTATCCGAGAAATCAGACCGTGCGCCCTAAAGAGTAAGCGCATAAGTCTAGCAGAGCCTGCCGGGCAGGGCTAGGTGCCAGGGGGGAAAGCGCGCGCTCGGCAACGCGGATCTCGCTCTGCGCGGCCTTGCGCACGGCCTGCATGGCGCCGCATGCGTGCACGATGTTCATCACGTCGTCGAGTGCGCTGGTATCGCCTTGACGGATGGCATTTTCGATCAGAGTGCGCTGCACGGCAGTGCCCTGTCGCATGGCGATGATCAGCGGCAGGGTGGGTTTGCCTTCGCGCAGGTCGTCGCCAATGTTCTTGCCCAGTTCTGCGGAGTTGCCGCTGTAATCGAGCAGATCGTCAATCAGCTGGAATGCGGTGCCGAAGCTGCGTCCTGCCAGGGCCATGTCTTCCTGTGTGTTCGTATCGGCATCGGCGAGTACGGCGCCGATTCGGGCTGCGGCCTCGAAAAGTTTCGCGGTTTTGAAGCGGATGACTTGGAGATAACGTTGCTCATCGACTTCTGGGTCGTGCATGTTGAGCAATTGCAACACTTCGCCTTCGGCGATGACATTGGTGGCATCGGCCAGGATGTCGAGAATGCGCATGCTCCCCACGGACACCATCATCTGAAATGCCCGTGAATACAGAAAATCGCCGACCAGCACGCTGGCCGAGTTGCCGAAGAGGGCGTTGGAGGTTTCGCGCCCGCGTCGCATGGATGACTCGTCCACCACGTCGTCATGAAGGAGGGTGGCGGTATGGATCAGTTCCACCACAGCGGCCATGATGTGCTGTTGCGGGCCGCGAAACCCCAGTGCCTGGGCGACGAGCAGCAGCAAGGCGGGACGCAGTCGTTTGCCCCCGCCCGCCACAATGTAGCCGCCGATGGTGTTGATCAGCGCGACTTCGGAGGCGAGGTGGGAGTGAATGGCCCGGTCGACGCTCTCCATGTCTTCAGTGATCGGTGCAAAGACGGAATGAATCGTCGGTGCTTGCGCCATGTCTGGCGTATGTGTTGATGAAGGCGACATGGAAGAGTCGGTTGCGAATCAGATGCGGGTTGACAAAATTTGATCTTTAAGGAGGGGTTCATGAACACCTTCTTACAGGCAACCATTCTAAGAAGGTGCGGCGGCAGGAACGGAGGTCGAACCTGAGGACATGGTGCGTGGACAACGATGTTTGAGCCGAACTGGTGAAAGACGTCAGCCATGCTAGAATTGCGAGCTTTTTCCGGGCGAACCGGCAAGCCTTTTAGTTTTCTGAGGCGGCTTGCGGGGGTCTGGTTGTCCGTGCGGGGCCGATAAAAGAGGCCGTTTGCACGATTTCCAAGAGGTGAACTTATGTATGCGGTCATAAAAACCGGCGGCAAGCAGTACCGTGTTGCAGCTGGCGAAAAAATCAAGGTAGAACAGATGCCGGCAGACGTAGGTCAGGATATTGTGTTGGAAGAGGTGCTCGCCGTGGTCAACGGTGAAGACGCCAAGTTCGGCACTCCCCTGGTCGACGGTGCAAAGGTGACGGCCAAGGTGCTGTCGCACGGGCGGCACGACAAGGTGCGCATTTTCAAGATGCGTCGCCGCAAGCACTATCAGAAGCATCAGGGGCATCGGCAGAATTACACCGAACTTCAGATTGAAACGATCTCGGCGTAATGCGTCTTTAAGGAGATTCAGACATGGCACAGAAAAAAGGCGGCGGCTCAACCCGCAACGGGCGCGACTCAGAAGCCAAACGACTGGGCGTGAAGGTGTATGGCGGCCAGGGCATCTCGGCCGGCGGCATCATCGTGCGTCAACGTGGCACCAAGTTCCACCCCGGACACAATGTCGGCATCGGCAAAGACCACACCTTGTTTGCGCTGGTTGATGGTCGCGTTGAATTTGAAGTGAAGAGCGCGTTCAATCGGCAGACCGTGACGGTTGTAGCCAACTGACGTGTGAGACTCGGCCGCTACCCGGCCGCTACCCGGCCGCTCTGTTAGGCCGGGTTGGGGCAATGCTCCATCAACGCCCCGGCGTGGTGACACAAGGCACACAGCGCGTGTGCCGGGTTCGCCAGCCGGGGTTTTCTGTTTTTTCAGCGAAGCGAGCCCACCGTGAAATTTGTCGATGAAGTCGTGATCGAGGCGCACGCCGGAAACGGCGGTAACGGCTGCGTGTCGTTTCGCCGTGAGAAATTCATTCCATTTGGCGGGCCGAATGGCGGTGACGGCGGGCGCGGCGGACATGTCATCGCTCGCGCAGACGTCAATCTGAACACGTTGGTGGACTATCGGTTTTCCAAGCTGCATCGTGGACGCAACGGTGAGCACGGGCGCGGCGCGGATCAGTACGGCGCCGGTGGCGACGACAAGGTGCTGCGCATGCCGGTTGGCACGCTGATCTTTGATGCCGAAACGGATGAGCTCATCGCCGATCTGGTGCAGGACGGCCAGGAGATCATCATCGCCCGCGGCGGGCAAGGCGGGTTGGGCAATCTGCACTTCAAATCCAGCGTGAATCGCGCGCCGCGCGAATCGACCAAGGGACAAGAGGGCGAGCATCGCAAGCTGCGTCTCGAACTCAAGGTTCTGGCCGATGTGGGGCTGCTGGGCATGCCCAATGCGGGAAAGAGCACCTTGATTTCCGCCGTGTCCAATGCCCGCCCCAAGATTGCCGATTACCCGTTCACCACGCTGTATCCCAATCTCGGCGTGGTGCGCCTAGGGCCTGGCAGGAGCTTCGTCATTGCCGACATTCCCGGGCTGATCGAGGGCGCGGCGGAAGGACAGGGGCTCGGGCATCAGTTTCTGCGGCATTTGCAGCGCACCAAACTGCTGCTGCACATCGTGGACATGGCGCCGATTGAAGAGGGCGCAGATCCCGTCAAGGATGTTCGCGCCATCGTCGCCGAGCTGAAAAAATACGATGCGGACCTGGCCGCGAAGCCCCGGTGGCTGGTGCTCAACAAACTCGATCTGCTGCCCGAAGACGAGCGCGAGGCGGCGGTGAAAAACCTGTTGCGCCGTCTGCGTTACAAAGGCCCGGTGTTCCCGATCTCTGCACTGGCGCGAGAGGGCCTTGACCCACTGCTGCACGCGATTGCCGAACATATCGGCCAAAGCAAACCGGTAGAAACCGTCGAACTCGATCCCCGCTTCCGTGACGATGTCAGCCCCTGAAATGCAGTTGTCTAGCTCTGTCGTGCAGTCGGCGCGGCGCATCATCATCAAGGCCGGTTCCAGTCTGGTGACCAATGAAGGGCGTGGCGTCGATCTCGATGCTGTGTCACGCTGGGCGGGGCAGATCGCCGGCCTGCGCTCGGCAGGCAAGGACGTCATTCTGGTCTCCAGCGGCGCCATCGCCGAAGG
Organism: uncultured Thiomonas sp.; assembly: GCA_937927695.1. GTDB lineage: Bacteria > Pseudomonadota > Gammaproteobacteria > Burkholderiales > Burkholderiaceae_C > Thiomonas. Next base: position 5,994 of record CALBRU010000070.1, read on the forward strand.
AATGTGTCGCTTGGGCTGGTCGCAACGTCCGCGCGAGATGCACCAGTTGCAGGCGGCTGCGGCCGTCGGCCAGATGGGCTTGGCGCAAGCTTACGAAACGGCGTTTCGGGAGCGCGGCATGGTCGCCGCGCAGGTTTTGTTGACCCATGCTGACTTGGCGGATCGCCAGCGCTATCTCAATGCCCGTACGACCTTGCTGACCTTGTTGGAGCAGGGTGTCGTGCCGGTCATCAACGAAAACGACACCGTGGTCACCGACGAGATCAAGTTTGGTGACAACGACACATTGGGCGCGCTGGTCACCAATCTGGTGGAAGGCGATGTGCTCATCATCCTCACCGACCAGTCCGGTCTATACAGCGCGGACCCGCGCAAACATGCCGACGCTACGCTGATCGCTCAGGCCGACGCCGAGGACGCCACGCTGCAGGCCATGGCCGGCGGTGCTGGAACGGGAATTGGCACCGGCGGCATGGCGACCAAGGTCACGGCAGCGCGGCGTGCGGCTCGCAGTGGCGCGCATACCGTGATTGCCAGCGGACGCGAGCCCGATGTGCTGCTCCGGTTGGCGCGGGGCGAGATCGTTGGCACTCAGCTACTGGCCGGGCACGCCAAGCTTGCCGCGCGCAAGCAGTGGATGGCCGACCATCTGCAACTGCGCGGCTGGGTCATGGTGGACGAAGGCGCAGCCCGGCGTTTGCGCGCACAAGGAGCCAGCTTGCTGCCGGTTGGCGTGGTGGAGGTTCAGGGCGACTTCGAGCGAGGCGATGTCATCGCCGTGCGTGATGCTAGCGGTGCGGAAGTGGCGCGGGGCCTGAGCAATTACGCGGCTTCACAGGCCCGGCGCATCATGCGCCACCCGTCTGCCGACATCGAGGCCATACTCGGTTTCAGCGAGGAGCCCGAGCTGATTCACCGGGACAATATGGTTTTCCTGTAGAACGCAGCGGGAGAGGTTCTTCAGCGCTCATTCGTCATCAGAGAATTGTCCGAGGGCGCATGCAAGCCCATCTCGATGCGACGTGCCAAGTCAGCAGGCGTGCCGCGAACAGCCCGGTTGTGACAAAAATCGTCGTTGTAAAGCGTGGAGTGCACCCGCGTCGCGCCGTTTTCGGGAATGCGCTGCCAGTCACTCCCGCTTGCCGCCACCCATTTCTGGCTGGCGTCGTTCCACAGACCATAGAGCGTCCACTGCCGCGTGGCGCAGTTGATTCCTTCATAGGTGATATTGCGCGGTCCGTCGGGCGTTTTTCCCACCAAGGTGTAGCGCACCATCTGGCCGGGTTCGACCGAGATCGAACCCCGATCGACATAAAACTGCAGCGCGCCGCTCGCGGTGATGTGCACATGCATCAGATCCGCCGGGGCGCGGGGAAAGGTGACAGGCGCTTCGGCAGTGCTCTGCTTGGCGCCGAACAAACCGCTTTCGTCTGCAGACTGGGCGTGAGTCAAAGGGCTGGAGCCCAAGCCGAGCAAAAGGCCAGCCAACAACGTCGTGCGCAGGCGTGCTGAAGCAAAAAAGGTCATGCTGGATCCGGTGTGGTGAAAGGAGAAGCCGAAGCATCCGTCGTGACGGCCTCGTCTGCAGTGGCGGCGCCCTCATGGCGGTGCCGCAGATTGGCGCGCAGGAAACGCGTGCGCGGTTCGGTTCGCGGCAGAAAACGCGCCAGCTCAGTCAGCGCCATTTGATAGACGTCGCGCTTGAACTCGATCACGCTGTCGAGCGGTATCCAGTATTCGTTCCAGCGCCAGGCGTCGAACTCAGGGTGCTCGGTGGCGCGCAGACAAACATCGCAATCGCGCCCGGTCAGGCGCAGCAAATACCAGATCTGCTTTTGGCCTTTGTAGATACCCCGACTGTCGCGGCGCACGAAATGGCTGGGCACGTCATACCGCAGCCATTGGCGGGTACGGGCAATGATGCGGACATGACAGGGGTTGAGGCCGACCTCTTCGTGCAATTCGCGGTACATGGCCTGCTCAGGCGTTTCGCCCGGGTTGATGCCGCCCTGCGGAAACTGCCACGAATGCGCTCGCACGCGCTTGCCCCAGAACACCTGATTTCTGGCGTTGAGCAGGATGATGCCCACGTTGGGACGGTAGCCTTCGCGATCCAACATCGCCTGATCCTCGATCTTTTAGAATTCTCCGTTTGATTATAGGCAGCGCAGCCGCTGGGAGAGGGTGTTTCCAGAGTGCGACAGAGCCTGCAAACACCCAACACAAACGCCCAACAGCGACGATCACGCTGATCTTCGAATTCATTTTTCCTCAAATGTCGGCTTCGCGCCGCTACGCATGAAAATTTCCCGCTTTTTCATTTCCACTCAGAAGGACGATCCGGCCGATGCCGACGTTCGCAGCCAGGCGCTGATGTTGCGCGCGGGCATGATCAAAAAACATGCAGCGGGGCTCTACAGCTATCTGCCGCTGGGCCTGCGCAGCATCCGCAAGGTTGAGGCCATCGTGCGCGAGGAAATGAATCGCGCGGGCGCCATCGAGTTGCTCATGCCCGTGGTGCAGCCGGCCGAGCTTTGGCAGGAGACGGGGCGGCTGGATAAATTCGGTCCCGAACTGTTGCGCATCAAAGACCGCCATGACCGCGACTTTGTGATCCAGCCCACCTCCGAGGAAGTTGTGACCGATCTGGTGCGCAGCGAGGTGCGGAGCTGGCGTCAACTGCCGCTCAATTTCTATCACATCCAGACCAAGTTTCGCGATGAACGTCGTCCGCGATTTGGCGTGATGCGCGCGCGTGAATTCACGATGAAGGATGCGTATTCCTTCGATCGCGATTTCGAGGCGGCGCAGATCAGCTACCGCGCCATGTTCGACGCCTATGTGCGCATCTTCCAGCGTTTCGGCTTCGAGTTCCGCGCCGTGGCGGCGGATTCGGGGGCCATCGGCGGCTCGCTCAGTCATGAGTTTCACGTCATTGCCGACACCGGCGAAGACGCCATTGCCTACTGCGAGGGCTCTGACTTTGCAGCGAACATCGAGAAGGCCGAAGCTCTGCCGTTGATCGCCGCGCGCGCCGAGCCAACGCAGATGCTGCAAAAGACGCCAACGCCGGGCGCGGCCAAATGCGAGGATGTCGCCACGCTGCTGGGTATTCCCTTGCAGCAGACCATCAAGTCGGTCGTGCTTGCAGTGGATGGCGACAAGCCTGGACAGGCCGCAACCATCGTGCTGCTGCTGGTGCGCGGCGATCATGCGGTCAACGAGGTCAAGGTGAGCAAGCTCGCCGGTCTGGCCAACACCCGCATGGCGACCGAGGCCGAGATTGTGGCCACGTTTGGCACGCCGCCAGGCTACCTTGGGCCGATCGGCACTGTGCACCCCGTGCGCGTGATTGCCGACCGTACCGTGGCGAATATGAGCGACTTCGTCGTCGGCGCCAATGCGGTGGATTTCCACTACACCGGGGCCAACTGGGGGCGAGATCTCCCCGAGCCCGAAGTGGCCGACATCCGCAATGTGCAGGCGGGCGATCCCAGCCCAGACGGCAAAGGCGTGTTGTCGATCTGCCGCGGCATCGAGGTGGGGCATGTGTTTTATCTGGGCACCAGGTATTCGGCCGCGATGGGCGCGACATTCCTCGACGACAAGGGCAAGTCGCAAACGCTGGAAATGGGCTGCTACGGAATCGGCATTACCCGCATCCTCGGGGCGTGTATCGAACAGAACCACGACGCCAAGGGCATGATCTGGCCGGATGCAATCGCGCCGTTCACTGCGGTGATCTGCCCCATCGGCTATGACCGCAGCGAAGCCGTGCGCCAGGCGGCGGACGCGCTCTACGCCGAACTCGCGGCTGCGGGGGTGGATGTGGCGCTGGACGACCGCGGCGAGCGTCCGGGCGTGATGCTGGGCGACTGGGAACTGATCGGCGTGCCGCACCGCGTGGTGATTTCCGATCGCGGCCTTGCTGCTGGCACGGTCGAGTATCAGCACCGCCGAGAGAGTGCGCCGACGGTGTTGCCGCTGGCTGAAGCCAGCGCGCAGTTGCAGGCCCGGTTGCAGCGCTGAGTCCGCAAGAGCGCAGCGGAATGCCTGACCTGTCTCGCCGTCGTTGGCTGTTGCAGGTGGCGGGTGCGGGCGCCGCGATCGGCGCGGGCTGGAGCTTGCCCACTGCGCCTGCCTGGGCCGGCGCGCAAAAGGAAGAGCAGCTCAGTGACGCGGTGCGCACCGCGCTCGCCGCGCAGATTGCCGAAGCACCTCCGCCGCAACCGCATTTTCGCGACGCCAATCATTTCGCCCAATACTGGGTGTGGCTGGCGACTGAGTCAGCGCGGCTGCAAAACCGCATTCCGGGTTTCTCGGTGCGGCGCGATTTTCTGCAGACCGTCTGGTACGAAGCGCACCGCGCCGGGCTGGAGCCCGCGCTGATCCTGGGCTTGATTCAGGTGGAAAGTGGCTTCAAGAAGTATGCGATTTCATCTGCCGGGGCGATGGGCTATATGCAGGTCATGCCGTTCTGGACCCAGCAGATCGGCAATGGCGACATCACCAGCCTGTTTCATATGCAGGTGAATCTGCGTTATGGCTGCGTGATTTTGCGGCACTACCTGAATATCGAGAACGGCAGCTTGTTCTACGCCCTGGGCCGCTACAACGGTTCACGCGGCCGAGCCGCCTATCCCGACGCGGTGCTCGCCGCGCGCCAGCGCTGGCTGGTGGCGGGCGGTTCGGGCTGAAGTCGCCTATCCCGCCGCGCGCCGAGCGCTCAGCGCGGCATCAGGCCGCCCATGCGCTGCATCATCTTGAACATCTTGCCGCCCTTCATTTTTTTCATCATGTCGCGCATCTGCTCGTATTGCTTGAGCAGGCGGTTGACTTCTTGTACCTGCACCCCGGCACCCGCGGCAATGCGGCGCTTGCGCGTCGCCTTGATGACGTCGGGCTTGTGGCGCTCTTGCGGGGTCATGCTGTGGATGATGCCCTGCATGCGGCGCATGTCGCGCTCGGCGCGGTTCATATCGGCCTGACCGGCCTTGGCCTGCATCTCGGCCGGCAGTTTGTCGAGCATGCCCTGCAGGCCGCCCATTTTGTTCATCTGCTGCAACTGCATCAGAAAATCGTTGAGATCGAACTGCGCGCCCGACTTCACCTTGGCGGCCAGTTGCTGCGCGGCATCGACATCGACCTGACGCTGCGCCTGCTCCACCAGGGCGAGGATGTCGCCCATGCCCAGAATCCGGTCGGCCATGCGGCGCGGATCAAACGGCTCCAGGCCGTCGATTTTCTCCGACACCCCGGCGAACTTGATCGGCGCACCCGTGACCTGCCGCACCGACAGCGCCGCGCCGCCGCGGGCGTCGCCGTCGAGCTTGGTCAGCACAATGCCGGTCAGCGGCAGGGTGTCGTGGAAAGCGCGCGCGGTGTTTACCGCATCCTGGCCCTGCATGGCGTCCACCACGAACAGGGTTTCGATGGGCTTGAGCGCGGCGTGCAGCTCTTTGATTTCGCGCATCATGGCTTCGTCCACCGACAGTCGTCCGGCGGTGTCGACGAGCAGCACGTCGAAGTGGTGACTGCGGGCGAATTCGACGGCGCGGCGGGCGATGTCCAGCGGTTTGTCGTCGGGTGAGGAGGGAAAGAATTCCGCCCCGGCCTGAGCAGTCACCGTCTGCAACTGTGCAATGGCCGCCGGCCGATAGACGTCGCATGAAACGGTGAGCACTTTTTTCTTCTGCCGCTCGGTCAGCAGCCGCGCCAGCTTGGCGGTGGTGGTGGTCTTGCCCGCACCCTGCAGACCGGCCATGAGCACGATGGCTGGCGGCTGGGTGGCGAGGTTGATCGGCACGGCGTCGCCGCCCATCAGATCGGCAAGCTCGCGCTGCACCACGCCGACTAGCGCCTGACCGGGGGTGAGCGAACCCACCACATCTTGGCCCAGCGCCTTTTCTTTGACGCGGGCGGTGAATTCGCGCACGACGGGCAGCGCCACGTCGGCTTCGAGAAGCGCGAGGCGTACCTCGCGCAACATGTCCTGGATATTCGATTCGGTGATGCGTGCTTCGCCCTTGAGGGTCTTGACCACGCGGGACAGGCGCTGGGTGAGGTTGTTGAGCATGGGGCGTGGAAGGTTGGAGCGAGGTTTGGGCGTTTGCGCAGGTTGGTCGTCGCAGAGCCTGAGGCCAGTCTGGCATTCACCGCGCGCGGCACTGAAAAACCGCAGGGGGGTCGGTTAAACTTGAAACATGTCGATTTTAGTGAATAGCCTCGCCTTCGCCTTCTATATGTTGGCTGCGGTGTTGTCGCGCCCGAAACCTGCTTTGGTGCTGGGCCAAGCCGAAGGGGCTGCCAGTGGGGCCACGCAGCGTTCCGAGCGCTGGTCGACCTGGGTGATGGCGCTGGCCTGGATCGCGCAGAGCATTACCTTCGCCATGGTTCTGCATGGCGAGTTGCAGCCGCATTTCGGCTTTGCCCAGGCGCTTTCGGTCACGTTCTGGCTGGTGGCGGCAGTGTATTGGGTGGAGAGCCTGTACTACCCCCTGCAGATGTTGAGAAGCTGGATCTGTCTGCTTGCGGCCATTTCCATTTTGCTGAGCTGGGTGTTCCCCGGAGGTTTTACGCCGCCTTA
>CALBRU010000071.1 GCA_937927695.1 uncultured Thiomonas sp.
GACGCAGCAGATCAGGCTGGTCTTTGAGCACATCGGGATAGTGCGTCTTGATCGTGCCCATGCAGGAACCGGACGGTGCGACCACGTAGTCGAACGACTCGAATTCGTCGAGAAACTTTTCTGCCAACGCCAGAGTCGTTCGGTGGTCGCCCGAGTTGTAGGCCGGTTGCCCGCAACAGGTCTGCGCCATAGGCACATGCACCTCGAAATGCGCCGCTTCCAGCAACTCGACGGCTGCCATCGGAATGCTCGGCCGCATGACATCGGCCAGACAGGTAATGAAGAGACCTACGCGTTTTTTCATACTTGCATTATCGGTCGGCTGACTGGTGACTGGCTGACGAACCACGCTGACCGAACTGCAAGGCTTCGCGTTTTTCCGATATACAAAAGTCTGTTCCAGCATATAAAATTTTTGCGATGCAGCATTCTTCTGTTTCCCGCAAATCCGAACCGCTCACAGCAACCGCCGAACCCACCATCCAGGTGCTCGGGCGAGTATTTGCGCTGCTGGACGTTCTGGCGCAAAACCCCGATCCGATGCAACTCAAGGACATCGGCGCCGCAACCGGCCTGCACCCATCCACGGCTCACCGCATCCTCAACGATCTGGTCGTTGGCCACATGGTCGAGCGAGTTGAAGCCGGTACCTACCGTCTGGGCATGCGGCTGCTCGAATATGGCAATCTGGTCAAGGCTCGTCTGAGCGTGCGCGACGCCGCGCTCGGCCCCATGCGCGAACTTCACCGACTGACCCATCAACCGGTTAATCTCAGCGTGCGGCAAGGCGACGAAATCGTCTATATCGAACGCACCTACAGTGAACATTCCGGCATGCAGGTCATTCGCTCCGTGGGCGGGAGGGCGCCCCTGCATCTGACCTCGGTCGGCAAACTCTTTCTTGCAGCCGACGAGGTGCCCCGGGTCAAAGCCTATACCCTGCGCACCGGTCTGGCCGGGCAGACGCGCAACAGCATCACCAACCCCCAATTGCTGGAGCGCGAATTGAGCAAAGTGCGCCACGACGGTTTTGCGCGTGACAACGAAGAACTCGAACTCGGAGTGCGCTGCATGGCGGCCGGCATTTACGACGACAGCGGCGCTCTGGTGGCCGGGCTGTCGCTCTCGGCGCCGGCCGACCGGCTGATGGAAGACTGGCTGGAAAAGGTGCAGCTTACGGCGCAACGCATTTCAGCCGCGCTCGGCTACAAAGGCACGCGGCGCTGAATCGGCGACCGCGCGCCGAAACGCGCGGTGTTGAACTCACTCGCCCAGGTCGGCGGATGACGGCTTTTCTACAAAGGCCGTCCGCACCAAGGATGCGGCGTTTTCTGATCCTCGGGCAGGCAACGCCCCTGTACGGGCGACCGGGTCATGCAAGGCGTCGAAGCCCTTGGCTTCCAGCCAGGTACGGATGCGCTGGGCATCGCCAAAATGCGAATACTTGCCCCACGCATCGAGCAGCACCACAATCACCCGGCGCCCTTCAAACTTGGTCTGCAGCACCAGGCAATGCCCCGCTTCGTTGATGTAGCCGGTTTTCTGCAACAGGATGTCCCACCCGCGGTTGAAGACCAGATGATCGGTATTGCGGAATTGCAGTGTGCGCGGACCAACCTCCACCTCGCTCTCGGGATGGGTGGAAAATTCGCGGATCAGGGGATAGTGATACGCCGCCTTGACCAGCAGCGCGAGGTCATGTGCGGTCGATTCATTCTGCGGCGACAGGCCGGTCGGCTCCACGTACCGCGTGGCATTCATGCCCAAAGAGCGCGCCTTGGCATTCATCGCAGGAATAAAGGCCGCCAAACCCCCGGGATAGTTGCGCGCCAAAGCATGCGCCGCCCTGTTTTCAGAGGACATCAGGGCCAGCTTGAGCAGTTCTTCCCGCGTAAGTTTCGTGCCGGGGCGCAGGCGCGAGGAACTCCACTTCAGCGTATCGATATCGGCATCGGTGATTTCGATGACCTGATCCATCGGCTGATGCGCATCGAGAATCACCGCGGCGGTCATCAGCTTGGTGAGTGAGGCAATCGGGCGCGCAGTATCGGCGTTCTTGCTCAAAAGCACGCGATCCGTTCCCTCGTCAACGACCAAAGCGGAACCCGAACGCAAACTCAGCGGGTCATCGTTCGCTGCCGTGGACCTCGGCGAGATCTGCAATTCATCCGTCGCGCGCACCACGGATGAGGCCGCCCCGGTCATCAGGGCCGTTTTCAAAACGAGCGGATCCGGACGGCGTTTCTCAACGGCAATCCGCGTGGCTGGCAATTGACCTGTCCGCGTCTCCTTGTTGCGCACAGTCACAGCGATACGCCTGGAAGCCGCGCCCTGACGCATCTTGGCCACAATCGGCCGGGCTCTGGGATGCGCGCGCTTATCCACCGCAACCCGCCGAGCCTCTCGCTTTTTCGCCGTGACTTTCCTGACCGGCTCAGCCTTCGTCTCGGCTTTGCCGCGTTTCTTTGAAAAACCGGCTGAACGCACTTGATGAGTTGATCGTGTCGCTGGTTTCTTGGCGACCTGCTTCTGAGCAGTCGGCCGTTCGGTCGTTTCTTTGCTGATCGCCGCAAAAGCGGACGTCGCGATCAAGGACAGGGCGAACAACGCCGCCACCAGAACGCCCGGCCAGTACAAAAGAGCGCCCCCAAACCTCCCTTTCGGCGTCTGCCTTCCCAAGTAGGTGAGAAACCCTTGGGAAGGCCCATCGTGTTTCTCAAGAGAGTGAAAAAAGGGAGACCGCATGATGACCGCAAGGCAAGATGAAAATAATGTGACCAGCCTATCAAAGGCTGCAATAACAAGCAAGATCAAAAACTTGGCTTGTGTTTCTCAAGTAGCGACTAAACGCAGGGTTTTCGTAGCCAAAACAAACGGCCCGCTGCGTTGAGCGGGCCGCTTATGCACTGCAATCAGCGAGTTCAGAACATCTTGTTGTAATTCGCCAGACCCGGATTGCCCTTCACGCCGATGAGCTTGGGCTCATTCACCTTCAAGGGCTTGATAACCTTCTGGTGCTTCAGATACTCCTCGACGATATCCCAGATTGGCGGGTTGTCGGGTGTTGCGCTGGCCTGCTGAACCGGCGCCCATCCAGCGACCTTGTAGGTCTTCTTGGGATCGAGCGGTTTGCCGCCCAGGCGCATATCCTGGATGCGATTGCCCATTTTTTCTTTCGGGGCACAGCTGTACTCCAGCGCACCCAGCCGCACCATGTCACCGCCCTGCTGGTAGTAAGGGTCTGGATTGAACAGGTTGTCGCAGACGTCTTCCATCACGTTCTTGACCGTCTCGCCCGTCATCTCGGACAGGGTGCAGTACGGGTAGGTGATGGCCAACTGCGTCATCATGTCTTCGCGGGTGATGGGCGCGCCGGGCAGCAGGCTGCCGCCCCAGCGGAAACCCGGCGAGAATGCGATGTCGCCGCCACGAACCGCCAGCATCGCATCGACCACTAGTTGGTCCCATGTGCCGTTGAAATTGCCACGGCGATACAGCAAACCTTCGGTGTGCGCCAGCACTTCGGTCAGTTTGCTTTCGTACGGCGCGCGCACCTTGGTGATCAAGGCCTCCATTTCAGGGTCGGCCGGCAACAACTCGGAGAAAACAGGCAGGAGCTTGTACTTGTAGCCCACCATCTTGCCACCGCGAACATCGAAGTCCATCACGCCCATGAACTTGCCGTGAGAGCCGGCGTTGGTCACCAGGGTCATACCGCCAGAAGGACGGCGGATTTCCACCGCTACAGCCTCGCCATCATGGGTGTGTCCACCGAAGATGCAGTCGATACCCTCCACCAAGCTGGCCATCTTGCGGTCGACGTCCATACCGTTGTGAGAGATCACCACAACCAGTTGGGCGCCCTTCTGCTTCACTTCCTTGACCACTTTCTGCATGTGGTCGGTATCAATGCCAAAAGTCCAGTCGGGGATCAGATAGCCCGGATTGGCGATTGGCGTATAGGGGAAAGCCTGCCCGATGATGGCGACCTGCACACCGTTCATGTGCTTCATCACATAGTTCGGGAAAACCGGATCACCGAAGTCCGCCGTCTTCACGTTCTGCGCGACAAAATCGATCTTGCCCTTGAAATCCTTGTTGACAATCTCTTTCACGCGGTCTTGGCCGTAGGTGAATTCCCAGTGCGCCGTCATCACGTCCACACCCAGTTTCAACTGGGCGTCGACCATGTCCTGTCCCTTGGTCCACAGCGACAACGCAGTACCTTGCCAAGTATCGCCGCCATCGAGCAACAAGGCGCCCGGACGCGAAGCCTTCAATTGCTTGACCAGGGTCGCGATATGGGCATAGCCGCCCATCTTGCCGTACTGCTTGGCCGCACGTACAAAATCGAGATAGGTGAAACCATAAGACTCACGGGTATCCGGCTTGAAACCGACCCGTTTCAAATAATTCGTGCCCACCAGGTGGGGCAGGTGCCCTTCCATTCCGGCAATACCGATATTCACATTCGGCTCACGGAAATACACGGGGCGCAAATGCGCGTGACTATCCGTCATGTGCAGAAAGTGCACATTGCCACTTTTGGGCGGGTTGTACAGGCTTTTGACTTCCGCGGCAGTTGCCTCGCGGGTCATGGGAAAACCGGTGGCTGCAGCAGCTGCCAATACACCCATAAATTCACGACGGGTCAGGCTCATTCAAATATCCTCATCAAAAAAATAAAAAACCCGCCAAATCAATAGCGATCAGGCGGGCGCCACTCAAATTTAGTTTCTTATTATTAGTTTGCGTTGACGGGGGACTTCGGATCCATCAGAAGCGCCATCACGTCCTTCATCTGCTGTTCGGTCAGAATATGGTGCGCACCAAATGAAGGCATCCAGCTGCATGCGTTGTAAGCTGCCGAGTCATAAATACGGCCCCAGGTATACTTCAGGATGGCCTCGCTATTGCCGCGAAGTTTTCCGTAGTCCACCAGTGATGGGCCGATATTGCCTTGCGAAGGATCATTCTTGACCATTTCATGACAGGCCAGACAATTTCCGCCGCTAGGCTTGTCAGGATTGTCACTCCACTGCTTGCCCTTGCCGTTCTGGGCAATCTTCAGGCCCGCCTTCCAGTCTCCCAGGAATTTACCATCCTTGGGATAGACGATACCCGCCATTGCCTCAGATTCGAGTTTTTTGCTCATTTCGGCAGGCATGGGTTTTCCGAGATACTCATACTTAGAGCACTCGTACTGCTGCTTGGTCTGCACCAGACGGTCTAGTTTAGCTTGTCCCTTGGGGGCAAAGTCATTTTTCAGAATGCTCTGAAAGGAGGCTGTCGCAAACGGGTTGCCTCCTTCAGAAGCGGATTGATTCATGCCTGCGCAGCCGCCAAGAACTCCGGCCGCTGCCGTCATGAGTACGAACAAAGTGGTTCTTTTCATGTTGTCTCCTCAGGTCTCAGCGCTTGAACGAAGGCGTGTGCAGAGTCGCGCCATTCGAATTCACACCCATGTAGGTAATCAGATCGATGACCGCATTTGAAGTCATCTTGGGCATGGGGAAGCGTTGTTGACGGAAGCAAGCCAGCATGCGCCATTCAAGCGTACGAGCTACGCCTTGCGAGTTGGGGTAAGCGGGCCATGTCGCGTAAGACACTGCAGCACCCTTCGGTCCTGTATCAACGAGATCAGGCAATGCGGAGATTTTGATCCGTTTATCCTTCTCGGAGTGACAGGTGGCGCAAGAAAAACTGAAGGGCCCGCCACGATAGAAGAACAGCTTTTTGCCATTCTCATACGCCAATTTTTCTTCCGGCATGTTTTGCGGAATGGCGATTTTCATATTGTCAGATTCATGGGCAACGTACATCGCCATGTTGACCAGCGGAGTTGCATTGCCGCTTTCTTTAGCGAAAGCATCATGCTCAGCTTGCTGCTCAGTAAAGCCTTGCAGGGTTTCCATGCAGGTAATCAGACGGGACTCCAGGTCCTGCACCTTGCCGGTGTCGGCAAAGTAACGCGGAAGCTGGGCATACGCGCCCTTCAGCACCACGGGGCCAAGGCCCAGATTGCATTGTTCCATCGAGGCATTTTTTGGGCCGCGTTTTT
>CALBRU010000072.1 GCA_937927695.1 uncultured Thiomonas sp.
GTGCTGGCTTTCTTCTGCGAGGAACAGGTCGATGACGTCGGCGGCGCCGACGATGCGGAACTCGCGCGGGTTGAATTGTTTGGCTTCGCGCAGGATTTCGCGCAGGATTTCAAAGCTCACGGTGCGCGCGGTTTTCACTTGCCCCAGCCCGCCGCAGGTGGGGTAGGGTTCCAGCAGCATGTGCGCCAGCGAGTCTCGGGTGCGCTTGCGGGTGAGTTCCACCAGGCCAAGTTGCGAGAACCCGCTGACGGTGACTTTCACCTTGTCGCGCGCGAGTGATTTACGCAGTTCGTCGAGCACGGCGGCGCGGTGCTGGGGGTTGTGCATGTCGATGAAGTCGATGATGATGATGCCGCCTAGATTGCGCAACCGCAGTTGGCGGGCGATGGCTTGCGTGGCCTCCAGATTGGTGCGGTAGATGGTGTCGTCGAAGTTGCGCGCGCCGACGAAACCGCCGGTGTTGACGTCGATGGTGGTCATGGCCTCGGTCTGGTCGATGATGAGGTAGCCGCCGGATTTGAGGTCGACCCGCCGCCCCAGCGCGCGCTCGATTTCTTCATCGACATTGGCCGTCTCGAACAGTGGGCGCTCGCCGCGGTAGAGTTGCAGGCGGCCGCTCACGCGGGGCATGTATTCGGCGGCGAAGCTCTGGAGCAGCTCGAAGTTTTCGCGCGAGTCGATCTGCACGCTGCGCGTGGCGTCGCTCACCAGATCGCGCAGCACGCGCTGCGCCAGGCTGAGTTCCTGGTAGATCAGGGCGCTGGGGCTGGTGACATGGGCGCGCTGCTGAATGGCGGCCCAGGTCTTGCGCAGATAAGCGATGTCTTCGGCTAGCTCCGCGTCGCTCGCGTCCTCGGCATTGGTGCGCACGATGAAGCCTTGCGAATCGCCGGCATCCGCCGCCAGCAGGGCGGTCATGCGTTCGCGCAACGCGGTGCGTAGTTCTGCGCCGTCGATCTTCTGCGAAATGCCGATGTGGTTGTCCTGCGGCAGATGCACCAGCATGCGTCCGGCCAGGCTGATCTGCGTGGTCAGGCGCGCGCCCTTGGTGTTGATCGGGTCTTTGAGCACTTGCACCATCAGCGTCTGACCTTCGTAGATCAGCTTTTCAATGGGCTGAATGGGCAGTGCTGTCGCGGCTTCGCTGGTGGCTTCGGTGGGCACGGGAATGGCCTGGCGCTGCCACAGGTCCGCCACATGCAAAAAGGCCGTGCGCTCCAGGCCGATGTCGATGAAAGCGGACTGCATGCCGGGCAGTACCCGCGCCACTTTGCCCAGATAGATATTGCCCACCAGCCCCCGTTCCAGGCTGCGTTCGATGTGCAGTTCCTGCACCGCGGCGTGGGCCACCAGCGCGACCCGGGTTTCCTGCGGGGTGATGTTGATGAGGATGTCTTCGGGCGTCGGATTCATGGGCGCGTTGTCTCTTGTTGTGTGGGGCTGTGCGGGTGGGCAGACCAACCGGCTGCGCGCAGCAGGCGCAGCGTTTCAAACAGCGGCAGGCCGATGATGCCACTGGCGCTGCCGCGGAGGTGTTCGACGAACGCCGCGCCGCGTCCCTGCAGGGCATAGGCGCCGGCCTTGCCGAAGGGCTCGCCGCTGGCGATGTAATCAGCGATGTCCTGCTCGCTCAAGGCGGCGAAACGCACCTGCGAGGTTTGCAGTGTCGCACGCTGCGCCGCGCCGCGTTGCACGCAGACCGCGGTGAGCACTTGGTGCGTTTTGCCGGAGAGGGTGCGCAGAATGCGCGCCGCGTCATCGGCGCTTTCCGGCTTGCCGAAAATCGCGCCATCCAGCGCCACGGTGGTGTCGGCGCACAGCAGCACGGCAGAGTCGGGCAAGACCTCGGGGTGGCGCCGCGCCAGACGCTCGCGCGCCGCCTCTAGCTTGAGGCGGGTGACGCGCTGCACATAGTCGGCCGGAGGCTCGTCGGGCAGCGCGGTTTCCAGCGCTTCGCTGTCTTCGTCAGGCAGCGGCGCCAGCAGATCGAAGCGCACGCCGACCTGCCGCAGCAGATCCTGTCGCCGCGGGCTGGCGGAGGCCAGATAGACGGTGATGGCTGACGTGCGGTTCGGGTTGGCCGGCATGTGGGGAGCGGAAAACGACGGAGCGCTTATTGTCCGTGTAAACGCCAGTTAAAACCGGCTTATGCGGGTTTGCGGCGGTGCGGGCCCGGGCTCCTAGAATCTGCCGCCATGCATATTCATATTCTTGGCATTTGCGGTACCTTCATGGGCGGGCTGGCTGCGCTGGCAAAGGAGTCCGGGCACCGTGTGACCGGCTGCGACGCGCAGGTCTATCCGCCCATGAGCACGCAGTTGCAACACTTGGGCATAGAACTCATCGAGGGCTACGGCGCCGATCAACTCGCGCTGGGACCCGATCTGTGGGTCATCGGCAATGTGGTGTCGCGCGGCAATGCCTTGATGGAGGCGATTCTCGATGCCGGGCAGCCTTACATCAGCGGGCCGCAGTGGCTGGCCGAGCATGTGCTGCGGGGCCGCTGGACACTGGCGGTCGCGGGCACGCACGGCAAGACGACCACCACCTCGATGCTGGCGCATATTCTCGACGTTGCCGGGCTGAATCCCGGTTTTCTCATCGGCGGCGTGCCGCTGGACTTTGGCCAGTCGGCGCGGCTGGGGGGCGACAACACTCCCCACCCCAACCCTCCCCACGAGTGGGGAGGGGGAGAACACGCCTCCTCCACGAGTAGAGGAGGCGGGCAGCGGGATGCCCACCCCAACCCTCCCCACGAGTGGGGAGGGAGTGAAAGCTCCTCCCCCACGCCGTGGGGGAGGTTGGGAGGGGGAGGCTTCTTCGTCATCGAAGCCGACGAATACGACACCGCCTTCTTCGACAAGCGCTCCAAGTTCGTGCATTACCGCCCGCGCACGGCCGTGCTCAACAACCTGGAGTTCGACCATGCCGACATCTTCCCCGATCTCGCGGCCATCGAAACCCAGTTTCATCATCTGGTGCGCACCGTGCCGCGCAGCGGGCAGCTCGTGGTCAATGCCCGATCGGACGCCTTGCAGCGCGTGCTTTCGCGCGGCTGCTGGAGCGAAGTGGTGCGTTTTGACGACGATGAGAACGGCTGGAGTGCGCAGGGCGGCGAGCAGCAATTCGAGGTGCGTCTGCGCGGCAAGCGCGTGGGCGAAGTGCGCTGGAACCAAACCGGCGCGCACAACCGCAGCAACGCACTGGCCGCCATTGCCGCGGCCCAGCACGCCGGGGTGTTTGCCGATGAAGCCTGCGCCGCGCTGTGCAGC
>CALBRU010000073.1 GCA_937927695.1 uncultured Thiomonas sp.
CGAAAGCCTCGTTAGCCGCCTCATACATCGCCAGGGTCAGCGCATTCTTTTTTTCCGGACGGTTGAACACAATGTGCAGCACCCCGCTGCGCAACTCCACCTGCACCTGACTCATGATGTTGTCTCCTGAAATGAAAACCCGGGCGCGTCAGCCCGGGCCTTGACCACGCGGCGGGTCAGACGTTCTCGAAAATACCCGCTGCGCCCTGCCCCGTGCCGATGCACATAGTGACCATGCTGTATTTGGCCTTGCGACGGCGCATGCCGTAGATCGCCGTGGCCGCGCGAACCGCGCCGGTGGCACCCAGCGGGTGACCCCAGGCGATGGCGCCGCCCAGCGGATTGAGCACTTCGGGGTTGATACCCAGATCTTTCACCACGGCGAGCGACTGCGCGGCAAAGGCTTCGTTGAGTTCGATCCAGCCGATGTCGTCGAGCTTGAGCCCGGCCTTGTCCAGCGCGGCGGGAATGGCGAACTTCGGGCCGATGCCCATGATCTCGGGCGGCACGCCGCGCACGGCGAAACTCACAAAGCGCGCCAGCGGCACGAGGTTGAATTGCCTGAGTATCTTCTCGCTCACCAGAATGAGCGCGCCCGCGCCATCGGAAGTCTGCGAGCTGTTGCCCGCCGTCACGCTGCCTTTGGCCGCGAACACCGGCTTGAGTCGGGCGAGCGCCTCCAGGGTGGTGTCGGCACGCGGGCCTTCGTCCACGGTCATCTTGCGAGTCTTGATGTCCACCTCGGCCGTGCCCAGACGGGGAAACTTCTCGACGATGTCCAGCGGGGTGATTTCTTCGTTGAACTCGCCCGCGGCAATGCCCGCCAGCGCCTTCTGATGCGAAGCCAGCGCAAAAGCGTCCTGTTCCTCGCGGCTCACCTTCCACTGCTGCGCCACCTTCTCAGCGGTCATGCCCATGCCGTAGGCGATGCCCACATGCTCGTTGTTGGCGAAGATCGCCGGGTTGAAGCTGGGATGAAATCCGCCCATGGGCACGCGACTCATGCTCTCGGTTCCGCCTGCAATCATCACATCCGCCTCGCCCACGCGGATGCGGTCTGCGGCCATCTGAATGGCCGTGATGCCCGAAGCGCAGAAGCGGTTGACGGTGACGCCGCCCACGGTGTCGGGCAGGCCCGACAGCAGCGCGCCGATGCGCGCCACATTCATGCCCTGGTCGCCCTCGGGCATGGCGCAGCCGATGATGGCATCTTCGATCAGCTTGGGATCGAGGTTGGGAACCTGCGCCAATGCCGCACGGATGACGTGCACCAGCAGATCGTCGGATCGATAGTTTTTCAGCAGCCCGCGAGGAGCTTTGCCCACCGGCGTGCGGGTGGCGGCAACGATATAGGCGTCTTGAACTTGGCGTGACATGACAGTCTCCAGTAAACGATGCGGCTCAGCCTCGCGGCGCGGGCTGGGCCAATAGGGTGATGGTGCCTTGCGCCGCAGCGCAAAGCAGATGTTCCTCGCCACGCAGGGCGACAATCTCGCAGCGCACGACGGCTTGGGTCCGCCCGGCGTGCAGCACGCTGGCTTCGACACGCAGGCGCTCGCCCACGGCGGGGCGCAAATAGTTGATCTTGAACTCGGAGGTCACCACGGACACGCCGAGCACGGAACCGCCAGCGAAGGTCAGCGCGTTATCCGCCAGATAGCTCAGCACGCCGCCGTGGGCAAAGCCGTTTTGCTGCAACAGCTCCAGTCGCAGCGGCAGTTCCAGCACCGCGCGCCCGGTTTCGAACGCAGTGATTTCCGCGCCCAGAAACCGGCTGAACGGCTGTTGCGCCAACACCTGGCGACCGAGTTCGAGCGTGGCCTGCATGGCGGCGCGCAGCGTTCAGTTGCGCACCGGCTTGCCGGTCTGCAACATGCCCATGATGCGTTCCTGGGTCTTGCCCTGGCCGAGCAGTTCGCAGAAGTGCTTGCGCTCCAGCGCCATCAGCGTGGCCTCGTCGGCCGGAGCGCCTTCTTCCACATCGCCACCGCACAGCACGGTGGCGATGCGGGTGGCGATCTCGTCGTCGTAGGCGGAGATGAAGCCGCCGTCGCGCAGGTTGACCAGTTGCGCGCGGATGGTGGCGATGCCATTGCGTCCGAGCACCGGGAAAGTCTGGCCCGGCATGGGCGGACGATAGCCCGCGTCGAACATCGCCCGCGCCTGACCCACCGCCACATGCAGCAGTTCGTGGGCATGCATGACGATGGCGTCGCTGGGCAGCAGATAGCCCAGATTGCGGCTTTCCAGCGCCGACTTGCCCACCGTGGCCATGGCCGCGGCCTGGAAGCCCGTCTTGAGGAAATGCAGGATGTCGCCACCCTGCGCTTGCTCTGCGGCACGGCGGGCCAGGTAGGTAAGGCCACCGCCGCCCGGGATCAGGCCGACGCCCATTTCCACCAGACCCATATAGCTCTCGAAATGCACCACGCGTTTGGCGCAGTACACGCTCAGCTCAGTGCCGCCGCCCAGGGCGATGCCGCTGACCGCGGCCACCACCGGCACCTGGGCGTAACGCAGGGTGAGCGCCAGATCCTGCAACTTCTTTTCTTCCGGTTCAATAGCTTTGGGGCCACCGGCCATGAAGGCGGGCATCAT
>CALBRU010000074.1 GCA_937927695.1 uncultured Thiomonas sp.
CATGCACCGCCTCCACCGGGGGGCGCAGCAGCCAGCGCCCGGCCACCGCGCCGAGAAGAATGACGGCGAGTTGGCCGCTGACGCCGGGCATCAGCGCGGCCAGCACCGCAGCCGCCACCGCCAGACTGGCGCGCTCCCGATCCGGGCACAGGCTGCGGCCCATGCCCCACAGCGCCTGCGCCACCACGGCGACGGCGACCAGTTTGAGTCCGTGCAGCCAGGTGCCATGGGCCAGCGCGCCGACATGCGTGAGCAGCAGAGCGAAGGCGGTCATCGCCAGTGCCGAAGGCAGGGTGAAGCCCAGCCAGGCGGCCAGCGCGCCGCGCAAACCGCCGCGCATCAGCCCCAGCCCGATGCCGGTTTGCGAACTCGCCGGGCCGGGCAGGAACTGGCACAGCGCCACCAGATCGCCATACGCCTGCGCCGACAGCCAGCCGCGTCGCTCGACGAACTCGCGGCGGAAATATTCCAGATGCGCAATCGGCCCGCCGAACGCCGTGAGCCCCAGCCGCAGGAACGCGAGGAAGATCGCCGCCGTTGCCTCCGGCGGTGGTGTGCGAGGGTGTTGATCGTCGGGCATGGGGAATGTCCTTGTTGCGACGTTGCGGCGGTGCGTCTAATTTGTTGAACGGCTCTACAGGAGCTTGCCATGCGCAGACCGTTCATCAGAACCGCGATTCTCGCCTTGCTCGTCTGGCCATGTTGCGCGTTGGCGGCCACGGTGCAGATTCAGATCAAGGGCATGAATTTTCATCCCGACACGGTGACGGTCGCGCCCGGAACCACGGTGACCTGGACCAATGACGACAGCTTTGCCCACACTGCGACCAGCGATACCAAACTTTGGGACTCGGGCCTGCTCCAGCCAGGCAAATCGTTCAGCCACACCTTCGACAAGCCCGGCAGTTTTCCCTACCACTGCGCGGTGCACACCTTCATGACCGGGACGGTGACGGTGAAGTAAGTCGCGGGTGAGTTTCCTGCGCGCGCAGCAGCACCCAAAACCCTGATGCGGCCAGCAGCGCCGCGGTAAACCAGAACGCCGGGGCGATCAGCCCGGCAGCCTGCGCAATGGCCCCCAACACCAGCGCGCCCAGGGCGTAGCCGGTGTCGCGCCAGTAGCGGTAGGCGCCCAGCGAGGAACTGCGCCAGTTCGGGTGGGAAATGTCGGCCACCGCGGCGATGAGGTTGGGATAGAGCAACGCCATGCCCACGCCCATCACCACGGCGGCAGCCAGCCAGGCGACTGTTCCCGCGACCAGCGTGACGGAAGCCACGCCCGCCGCCAGCAGCCACAGCCCGCAAACGATGGTCGGCTTGCGGCCGATGCAGTCCGACAGCGGCCCGGTCCACAACTGCGAGGCGCCCCATGTCAGGCCATAGACCCCCGTGACCCAACCGATGTCCACCACGCTCAGGCCGTGGCCGTGCAGATGCAGCGGAAACAGCACCCACAGCAGGGTGTCGGCCACCTTGTTGGCCACCCCGGCCTGACAGAGCGCCGAAAACGTGGCGTGGCGAAACGACACGAAGGCGAACACCTGCAATGAGGACGGATGCGCGGGCAGCCCTTCGGCGAACCTTGGCTTGACGCCCTGATGCTTGCCGTCGGCATGACGCTGGCTCTCGGCGCGCGCCCAGGGCAGGGTCTCGCGCACGAACAGCAGCGCGGTTGCAAGTCCTGCGGCAATCACCAGCAGGGCGAACCCCAGCAGGGCAGGGCGCGGGCCGACGAGCTGCGCCAGATAGCCGGTGACGATGCCCGCCAGCCCCACCGCGGCATAGCCCGCGAACTCGTTGATGCCGGTGGCAAGTCCCCGTTGCTCGGCGCGGGTGATGTCCACCTTGCTGGTCACCGTCATGCTCCAGGCGAAACCCTGGTTGATGCCGAGAAACAGATTCGCCGCGACCACCCACCACCAGTTGGGTGCAAAGTAGATCAGCAGCGGGATGGGGATGGCCGCCACCCAGCCCAGCACCAGCACCGGCTTGCGCCCGATGCGCTCGGACAGCCGCCCGGCGACGAAATTGAGCATGCCCTTGACCAGCCCGAAGGAGATGACGAAGCTCATCAGGTAGAGAAAGGACGATTTGGGCACGCCAAAGTCTTGCTGCGCCACCACCGGCAGCACATTGCGCTCCATGCCGATGACCAGGCCGACGAAACCCACCTGCACCGCCTGCCAGATGAACTGCTGCAGGTTGATGCGGATGCCTTGCAGATAGGGTACGGCCGGGGCGGACGCGTTGAGGTCGGCAGCACCCGAGCGACTTGCAGGCCGAGGGAACATGGCGCGGCGCATCACCGTCAGGGCGCAGTGTCCTGCTCCAGCGGCAGCCCGGCAGCCTGCCATTCCGGCACGCCCTCGGCGATCTTGCGAGCGCGAAAACCGCGTTCGACCAGCAGCTTCACCGCCGTGTCGGACATCACGCAGAACGGCCCGCGGCAATAGGCCACGATCTCCTTGCTGCGCGGCAGTTCGCGCAAACGCGCCTCTAGTTCGGGCAGCGGCAGCGAGCGTGCCTCGGGCAGATGCGCGGTGCGGTATTCGGCCTCCGGGCGCACGTCGATCAGCACCGCATCGCCCTTGCGCACCTTGTCCAGCAGGGTCTGGCTGCTCTCCAGCGTGAGACGCTCGGGGCCGGAGAACAGCCGCTGCATCACCACTTGCAGATCGGCCACATGCGCTTCGGCCACGCTGCGCAGCGCCACCCACAGCGCGGCCACGTCGGCGCCACTGACGCGATAGATGCGGCTCTTGCCGTCTTGGCGCACCTGCACCAGCTGCGCGCCCTTGAGCACGCGCAAATGCGCGCTGGCGAGCTTGATGTCGATAGCGGCTTCGCGCGCCAGTGCCTCCACCGGCTTTTCGCCCTGCGCCAATATTTCCAGCAGCTCCAGCCGCTTGGGGCTGGACACGGCCGCGCCGATTCGGGCGACTTGTTCATACAGATGGTTTTTGAGTTCGCGCG